>DVMZ01000075.1 GCA_018714725.1 Candidatus Scatosoma pullistercoris | reverse complement strand
CGAGTATATCTTTTCATCGATAAAAATCGAATTTTTGCTTTTTGCCGTCGTTTGCTTTACTTTTCCGCTTTTCCGCGTTATAATAAAAAGCGTGAATCTCTCCCCCTTCCGCACCGCGGAAAAATACGCGATTTTTTGCGTTTTTACGCGTTTTTCAAGCAATCAGGGGACAATATTCCATCGTAAGCATAATGATACATTATTAAATTATAACGGCGGAAAGAAAAGATGTCAAGCGATTTTCGCCGCTCTTTTATAACTAATTTCTTTATTTTTCGCATTGAGACAAAACGAGGCAAATTTCCATGAGAATCGACAAATTTCTGAAAGTTTCCAGAATCCTCAAACGCCGCACCGTCGCCCAGGAAGCCTGCGACGGCGACAAAGTGCTGCTCAACGGCAGGGCCGCCAAACCTTCCTCCGCCGTAAAACCCGGCGACGTCGTGGAGATCCTCTACGCTTCGGGCAGCCTGAAATTCCGCGTCCTCGACGTAAAGGAGACGGTGAAAAAGGACGAGGCCTCCTCCCTCTACGAGGTCATCCCCCAATGAGCGCGCGCGCCTTCTCCGTCTGCGCGATCGTCTGCGCCGCCGGCAAGGGGGAACGGGCGGGTTTTTCCAAAAACAAACTCCTCGTTCCCGTCGGCGGACGCACCGTGCTGGAACGGACGGTTTCCGCGTTCGATTTCCCGGGCATCGAAGAAATTCTCGTCACGGCTTCCGAGGAAGACCGGGAGGAAATTTCCCGGCTGTTTGCGGGTTTCCCGAAGGTGCGCGTCGTTTCGGGCGGCGCCACCCGCACGCAATCGGTCTTCCGCGCGCTCGGAGAAAACCGCTGCGATATCGTGCTCGTCCACGACGGCGCACGTCCCTTCGTCTCCCGCCGCTGCATCGAAAACTGCATCCGAAGCGTAAAAACTTTCGGCAGCGGCGTCTGCGCCGTGCCTTCCGTGGACACCGTGGCCCTCGCGGACGAAAACGGGGCCATCGCCTCCGTGCCCCCCAGAAACCGGGCGTATTCCGTGCAGACCCCGCAGGGATTCTTTGCAAAAGAACTGCTCGGCGCCTACCGGAAAGCCTTAGCGGGCGGCGGCGAATATACGGACGATTCCTCCGTATATGCGGCGTTCGTCTCCCCGCCCAGGCTGTGCGAAGGCTCGCGCGACAATAAGAAACTCACCTATCCCGAGGATTTTTCCGACGGGTTCGCCCGGACGGGCATCGGCATCGACACCCATGCGTTCGGCAAACCGCAGGATTTCATTCTTCTCGCGGGGGTGAAAATCCCTTCGGACAGCGGTCTCGTCGCGCACAGCGACGGCGACGTGCTCGTCCATGCGGTCATGGACGCCATGCTTTCCGCAGCCGGGCTCAAAGATATCGGGCACTATTTCCCCGATACGGACGAACGGTGGTCGGGCGCCGATTCCATGAATCTGCTCGCCGAAGTGCGCCGCAAAATCCTTGCAGAGGGCTTTGCGGTGAAAAATCTGTCCGTCGCCGTCCTGGCGGAAAAACCCCGTCTGGCAAAATACATCGACGCCATGCGCCTCTCCCTCGCGGACACGCTCGGCCTCGATCCCGCCGCCGTCGGCATTTCGGCGGGGACCAACGAGGGGCTCGGCTATGTCGGCGAGGGCAAGGGAATCACCGTTTATGCCGACGTGCTGCTCAAAAGTCTCTGAGCGCCGCCCCGCTTTCCGGAACGCCATATCGCAGGAGCGCCAAACCGCAGAAGCGCGACATACATACCGCCCGCTTGCCGGGCCAAAGGAGAACGATCATGCCTTCCAACAAGACGGCCAAAGCGCCGGCCACCCGTTTCGTCTGTTCCGAATGCGGCTATTCCGCGCCCAAATGGCTGGGAAAATGTCCCGGCTGCGGCAGTTTCAACACCATGCAGGAAGAACTTGTCCGGACGGCGGAGCCGCAAAAGCCGCTCCGTCCCGCCCTTTCGGACCGTTCGCCCGTCCGCGCCCGGCCGCTCTCGGAAATCGGATACGAAAAATTCCGGCGGATTTCCTCGGGAATCGAAGAATTTGACACCGTGCTGGGCGGCGGAATCGTGCGCGGTTCGCTCGTACTTCTCGGCGGCGATCCGGGAATCGGAAAAAGCACCCTTTTAACGCAGGTTTCGGCCTACCTCGCGCGGGAACATAAAGTGCTGTATCTCTCTGCCGAAGAGAGCTGTTCGCAGGTGAAAATGCGCTGCGACCGGCTGGGGCTGAACTCGGATAACCTGTACCTGCTCAATGAGACCTGTCTCGAAGACGCCGAAGCGTCCATGGAGGACGCGGAATTTGTCGTCGTGGACTCGGTGCAGGCAATTTATACGGAAGAGCTGTCCTCCGCGGCGGGAAGCGTGGGACAGGTACGGGAATGCGCGGCGCGGCTGATGCGGGTCGCGAAATCCCGCGGGATCACCTTTTTCCTCATCGGGCACGTCACCAAGGAGGGTGCGCTGGCGGGGCCGAAAGTGCTGGAACACATCATGGACACCGTGTTGTATTTCGAGGGCCGGCAGGAAGACAACGTCAAACTGCTGCGCGCCGTCAAAAACCGCTTCGGCTCGGTACAGGAGGTGGGCGTGTTCGAGATGACGGAAACCGGGCTCAAGAGCGTCACCGACTACTCGGAGATCTTTCTCTCCGAAAACCGGGGCAGCGCGGCCGGCTCCGCCGTCACTCCCTCCGAGAGCGGCAACCGGTGCATGAACGTGGAGATACAGACCCTGCTGGCCAAGACGGCCTACGGACTCCCCCGCCGCATGTCGCTGGGCATCGATTACAACAAACTGGTGGTGCTGATCGCGGTGCTGGAAAAGCGTTGCGGCATCCCTTTCTACACCTCTGACGTCTACATCAATGCGATGGGCGGCATCCGGCTGTCGGAGCCTTCCGTCGATCTGGCGGTGTGCGCCGCGCTGGCCAGCGCGGCAAGCGACGTCCCCGTGGACAAGTACACCGCCCTGTTCGGCGAAGTGGGCCTGACCGGCGAAGTGCGGCCCGTCTCCTTTGCGGAAAAACGGGTAAACGAGTGCGTGAAAACAGGATTCCGGCGGGTGGTACTTCCCGCCAAAAACCTGAAATCGTGCGAAAAGTTCAAAGACAAAATCGAACTGGTGCCCGTTTCTTACGTCCATCAGATGGTCCGGGCGCTGTCCCTGCGCGCCCCCGCTCCGGCGCAGGATTAACGACAAACCGCCGGCTGAGGCGTATAAAAAAGCGGACAGGACAAAGGTGGAAAACGGCAGAAGAGCAAGCACTCAAACAATCGGCCGCAATCTGCGCAGGACTGACCGAAAGCGGAACGAAAACCGTAAGGGTAAACAAAAACCGACAGCAAAGAAACCGCGATCGGCAAAGACCTGCTCCCCGAAAAACAAACATATCAAACGGGAAGGGCCGGGATTCGATAACGAATCCCGGCCCTTCCCGTAAACTTTTTTCTTCCTTTTTCCGGTCTGCCCCTTCTGCGCCCTTTTCCCGTTCCGGAAAAGAACGGAACAACCGGCTCATTTTTCCGCACGCCGTAACGCCGCGCCCCGCAGCGCCCCGGCCGCGCCGGACAATTACTTTTTCAGAAGGCGATACAGCCGCTCGCAGGCCTCCCGGGTATTTTCCCGGTCGCCGAACGCGGTCAGACGGAAATACCCCTCTCCGTTCCGGCCGAAACCGCTGCCCGGGGTGCCCACCACCTGCGCTTCCCGCAGCAGGTAGTCGAAAAATTCCCAGCTCTTCATGCCGTCCGGGCATTTCAGCCAGATATAGGGCGAATTTTTCCCGCCCGTATAGAAAATGCCGCACCGGTCCATGCAATCCGCGATGATCCGGGCATTCTCGCGATAGTAGCCGAGGTTTTCGCCGATCTGGGCAAGCCCTTCTTCGGTGAACACCGCCGCCGCGCCGCGCTGGACGATATAAGAAACGCCGTTGAATTTGGTGGACTGACGGCGGAACCACATCTCTTTGAGGGACACACCCTTTCTCACCAGCGCGGACGGAACGACCGTATACCCGCACCGGGTGCCCGTGAATCCCGCCGTCTTGGAGAAGGAGCACATTTCGATCGCGCACTTTTCCGCCCCTGCCGCCTCGTAAATGCTCCGCGCGGCGCCGTCCTGCACAAAGCATTCGTAAGCGGCGTCGTAGAGGATGACCGCGTCTTTTTCCAGAGCATAATCCACCCACTTTTGCAGCTGTTCCTTTGTATACGCCGCGCCGGTGGGGTTGTTGGGAGAACAGATATAGATGAGATCCGCCTGCACCTTCTCGTCCGGCATGGGCAGAAATCCGTTTTCTTTCGTCGCCGCGGCATAGACGATCTTTCTGCCCGCCATGAGATTGGTGTCCACATACACGGGGTACACGGGGTCGGGAACGAGCACGGTATTGTCCGGCCCGAACAGTTCGGGCAGATTGCCGCAATCGGATTTCGCGCCGTCGGAGACGAAAATATCGGACGCCGGCACCTTCACGCCGCGGCGGGCATAATACTCGCTGATGCTCTCGCGCAGAAAATCATATCCCTCATAGGGCGGATAGCCGCGGAAAGTCTCCTTCACCCCCATCTCGTCCACCGCTTTGTGCATGGCGGCGATCACCGCCGGCGCCAGGGGAAGGGTCACGTCCCCGATACTGAGTTTGATCACCTTTTGCTCGGGATGCGCCGAGGCGTACTCGGAAGCCTTTTTCGCCACCGTCGCAAACAGATAGCTTTCGGAAAGATTTTCGTAATTTTCATTGAGCTGCATATGCCTTTGACTCCTTTGATGCCCAGAATGTCTTACGCCCTGTTAACGGGCCCCCTTCGGCTGTTTCTTGCCGTGCGACCGCTTTTCCTTGTACGCCACGGCGCTTTTGATAAACTCCCGGAAAATAGGCTGGGCATTGTTCGGCCGGGATTTGAATTCGGGATGGAACTGCACGCCGATATAGAAATCGTCCGCGGGATATTCGATCGCCTCGCAGAGATGTCCGTCCGGCGAGGTGCCCGCGATGATCATACCGTTTTCCTCAAACTGCTTGCGGTAGTCATTGTTGAACTCAAACCGGTGCCGATGCCGTTCCGCCACCTCCGCTTTATCGCCGTACGAACGCTTCATAATCGGGCCGATCACCTTGCAGGGATAGGCGCCCAGGCGCATCGTGCCGCCCATTTTGACGCCGTACTGATCGGGCATCAGGTCGATGACGTGATGTTTGCTCTCCGGATCGAACTCCGAAGAGTTGGCGTCTTTATAACCGAGCACGTTGCGGGCGAACTCGATCGCCGCAATCTGCATGCCGAGGCAGATTCCGAAATAGGGCACGTTGTTCTCGCGGGCATACTGCGCCGCCTGCACCATCCCCTCGATACCGCGGGTGCCGAACCCGCCGGGAACGATGATGCCGTCCGCATCGCCCAGCTTTTCCTCGGCGTTCTCTTTCGTGAGAAGCTCCGTATCCACCCATTCGACTTCCACTTTCGCGCCGTTTTCATAGCCGCCGTGCGCCAGCGCCTCGGCCACCGAGAGATAGGCGTCGTGCAACTGGACATATTTTCCGCAGAGCGCGATTTTCACCGTCTTATCGCGCGCATGCACCCGGGCGAGCATTTCCACCCATTCCGTCATGTCGATTTCCTTGGGATCGAGGTGCAGGATCTTGCAGACCACCGTCGAGAAATTGCTCTTTTCCAGCATGAGCGGCGCTTCGTACAGAACGGGCACCGTCAGGTTCTCGATACAGCACTCCGGCTCCACATTGCAGAACATCGCGATTTTGTCTTTGACATACTGCGGCATCGGCTGATCGACGCGCGCCATGATGATGTCCGGGGTGATTCCCATGCCCTGCAATTCCTTGACGGAATGCTGGGTGGGTTTGGACTTGAATTCGTCCGAACCGGATATGTACGGCACCAGCGTCACATGAATAAAGCAGCAGTTTTCCCGTCCCACTTCGCGCGCCACCTGCCGGATCGCCTCGAGGAAGGGCTGGCTTTCGATGTCGCCCGTGGTACCGCCGATCTCCGTGATCACCACGTCCGCATTGGAAGTTTTGCCCACGTTATAAATAAAGGTCTTGATCTCGTTGGTGATGTGCGGAATCACCTGCACCGTCTTGCCGAGATATTCCCCGCTGCGCTCCTTGTTGAGCACATTCCAATACACCTTACCCGTCGTAAGGTTGGAATACTTATTCAGATTCTCATCGATAAAGCGCTCGTAATGCCCGAGGTCGAGGTCGGTTTCCGCCCCGTCCTCCGTCACGAACACTTCCCCGTGCTGGAAGGGACTCATCGTGCCCGGATCGATGTTGATATAGGGATCGAGTTTCTGCGCCGCAACTTTATAGCCGCGCATTTTCAGAAGTCTGCCCAAAGATGCCGCCGTGATGCCCTTGCCGAGTCCCGAAACGACGCCGCCCGTCACAAAAATGTACTTCGTCATGATTATTTTATGCTCCCGTATGTGTTTTTCTGCGTTGTTTTTGTCTCACAAATCGACTTCGCCCGCAAACACAAGCGTCGCCGTCCCCGTCATATATACCGTATCCTGCGTCCAGCGCACGATGAGATCGCCGCCCCTTAAATGCACCGTCACGTCCCTGTCCCGGTCGGCATACCCCGAAAGCACCGCCGCCACCGCCGCGGCGCAGGCACCCGTGCCGCAGGCAAAGGTCTCTCCGCTGCCCCGTTCCCAGACCCGCATTTTCAGCTCGTTCTTTCCGATGACCTGCACGAATTCCGTATTCGTCCGGTCGGGAAAAAGAGACGCGTTTTCAAACTTCGGGCCGACGCATTCCAGATCGAGCGCCGCCGGGTCGCCACCGAACACCACACAGTGCGGATTGCCCATCGAAACGCAGGTGATCGGATACCTGCCCCCCGCGATTACCGTCTCCCTCTGCACCACTTCCGGCCCGGGAAGCGTCACGGGGATTTGTTCCGGCGAAAGCGCCGGCGCCCCCATGTCCACGCGGACAAGGCTTACTTTTCCGTCCGAAACGGTGAGAAACAGCGTTTTGATGCCGCTCAGCGTTTCGATTTTCAGCTCTGTCTTTTTCGTCTTTCCGAAGTCGTACAGATACTTCCCGACGCAGCGGATGGCGTTCCCGCACATCCTGCCTTCGCTGCCGTCCGCATTGAACATCCGCATTTTCGCGTCCGCCGTTTCGCTGGGACAGATGAGCACCACGCCGTCGCCGCCGATCCCGAAATGCCGGTCGGAATATTTCAGCGCGGTCCCCGACGGATCGGAAAGCGGTTTTTCCAGGCAGTCGAAATAGATATAATCGTTTCCGATGCCGTGCATTTTATAGAATTTACGAAGCATGACCTCTACCGTTCACCCTTTTCTCCGGACCTTCCCGACAACCCCTCCCGAAACGAAACAGGCTGTCAAAGCTATATGCCCTGTGCCGCGGCCGGATCGGCCGCGGCGCCTTGTCGCACTATGAAGCGGACGACCTGCGCGCCCCGCAATCAGTCCATCACGATGCACGCGTCGCGTTCCGCCCCGACCGACACATATCTGATATGACAGCCGCAGGCCTTTTCCAAAAACGCAATATACTCCAGCGCCTCTTTGGGCAGCTCCTCTTTCTTCCGGCAGCCGGAAATATCCGTATGCCAGCCCTTGACCTTCGTGAACACGGGTTTGCACTCGTCGAGAACGTCGGTGAAGGGGAATTCGGAAATGCGCTTTCCGTTAAGTTCGTATTCGGTGCAGATTTCAATTTCCTCGTAATCGGACAGCACGTCGAGCTTGGTCAGCGCGATCTCGTCCGCGCCCTGACAGCGGATCCCGTAACGGGACGCCACGACGTCGAAAGGCCCCACGCGGCGGGGTCTGCCCGTCGCCGCGCCGTATTCGCCGCCCAGCTTTCTCAGCCGTTCGGCCTTTTCGCCGAAATATTCCGCGGTGAACGGACCTTCGCCCACACAGGTCGAATACGCCTTCATGATCCCGACCGAATTGTCCAGTTTGAGGTTGGGCACTCCGGCGCCGATCGGCGCATACGCCGCAATCGTGGACGACGAGGAAGTGTACGGATAAATCCCGAAATCAATGTCGCGAAGCGCGCCCAACTGGGCTTCAAACATGATGTTTTTCCCCTGCGCATTCGCCTCGTTCAGATACAGCCCCACATCGCAGATATAGGGAATCAGCTTGGTGCCGTATTCTTCAAAATAGGCGATCATGTCCTCCGTTTTCACGGCTTCCGCACCGTATCCGCCGACCACCGTGAGATTTTTCCATTCCACGATATCCCTGACCCGCGCGTACAGGCGATCTTTGTGCAGCAATTCTCCCATACGGAAAGCCTTTTTATAATATTTATCCGCGTAGACGGGCGCAATGCCGCGGCGGGTGGAGCCGAATTTCTTCCCGGCAAGCCGATCTTCTTCCAGACAATCCTGCAAGACGTTGTAGGGCATGGTAATCACCGCGCGATCGCTGATTTTGAGGTTTGCGGGCGAAATGGAAATGCCGGCGGCGCGGAGCTTTTCAATCTCCCCGCACAGATGTTTGATGTCGATGACCATACCGTTTCCCATGACGTTGACGACGTTCCCGCGCAGAATCCCCGACGGCAGCAGATTCAGCACGAACTGCCCGCGGTCGTTGATGACCGTATGTCCGGCGTTGTTGCCGCCCTGATACCGGCACACCACGTCGAATTTCTCGGAAAGCAGATCGACCATTCTTCCTTTGCCTTCGTCGCCCCAGTTGATTCCGCAGATAGATGTAAGCATATTCTTCTCCTTTTTCCTTTTCTCGGCACATGAGCGAACGGAAAAACACAAAAAACCGAGCATTTCCGCTTTCGCGGTCGAATGCCCTCGTGTTTTCCTATTTTACTATGCATTTTATTATACTTCATTTTCGCCCTTCTGTCAAGTCTCCGA
>DVMZ01000074.1 GCA_018714725.1 Candidatus Scatosoma pullistercoris | reverse complement strand
CGGCGATGAAGACGGCGGCTTCAAAAATGCCCCGCGTGGACTCGATCGGGGTCTCTTCGGCGGGCGTATATGTAGACAACAAGATCATGGTCGCTTCTCTTTTCATTAAAGTCGATAAGAAAAAGTATGGCGATTATGTCAAAAATATGTACATAAATATTGCAAAAGAGATGGGCAATGTCCCGCTGGAAGTGGCAAACGACGGCGACGTCACGGCGCTGGCGGGAAGTATCGACCTCAATGACGGGCGGGTGCTCGGCATTGCGATGGGCACCAGCGAAGCGGTGGGATATATCAATAAGGACGGCGGCATCAACGGCTGGCTGTCCGAGCTGGCGTTTGCGCCGGTCGATTTCAATGAAAACGCCATGCAGGACGAATGGAGCGGCGACGTCGGCGTCGGTTGCAAGTATTTCTCGCAGGATGCCGTCATCAAATTGGCGGAAAGCGGCGGCTATCAGTTCAAAGCGGGGAGCACGCCGGCCGAGAAATTGAAAGAAATTCAGGCGCTGATGGAAAAAGGCGATCCGCTGGCGCGGCAGATTTATGAGGACATCGGCGTTTATCTCGCCTATACGATTCCTTTCTATGCGAAGTTCTACGACATCCGTCATATGCTTCTTCTGGGGCGCGTGACGGGCGGAAAGGGCGGAAATATTCTGCTGGAAACCTGCAAGAAGGTGCTGGCGGAGGAATTCCCGGAGTTCGCCGGGCTGGACATTTCTCTGCCCGACGAAAGCAGCCGGCGCGTGGGGCAAAGCATTGCGGCGGCGTCCCTGCCCAGGGATCTTTAAGCGGAAACACCGAAGAATATCGCGGGAAAACGATGACAAAATTGCGGCACAGCCGTAAAATCGGGAGATTTGAAGATGAAAGTAATCGTTGTCAAAACTTATGACGAAATGAGCCGTGAGGCGTTTTCGGTGATGAAAGAAGTGGTGACGGCTAATCCTCGCGCCGTGCTGGGGCTTGCGACGGGTTCCACGCCGATCGGTCTGTATCAGAACATGATAGCCGATCATGAGAAAAACGGCACGAGCTATCGCGGGATAAGCACCGTCAATCTGGACGAGTATGCGGGGCTGGACGTCACCAGCGATCAGAGTTATATCTATTTCATGCGGCACAATCTGTTCGACCACATCGACGTGAAGCCGGAGAATACGCACATCGAAAACGGGAAAGCCGCCGATCGGCAGGCGGAATGCGACCGATACAATGCGCTGCTGGAAGAATTGCCGCGGGACATTCAGGTGCTGGGGATCGGATCCAACGGCCACATCGCTTTCAATGAACCGGGTACGCCGTTCGGAAGCGTCACGCACATCGTCGACCTCACGGAAAGCACGATCAAGGACAATTCCCGTATGTTTGCAAGCATTGACGAAGTACCCCGTCAGGCGTTCACGATGGGTTTGAAAAACATCATGAACGCCAAGAAAATTCTCATTCTCGCCAACGGCGCCAATAAGGCGAAAGCAGTGTATGGGCTGGTCAGGGGAGAAGTGACGGAAAAAGTTCCCGCCAGCATTTTGCAGCTGCATCCCGATTGCACGCTCATCTGCGACGAAGCGGCCGCGTCGTTGCTGTAAGGCGGAAGTCTGCTGCGGACGGTCTGAAAGTCAGGAGGCTGATATGAAAGCATTTGTCAACGCCCTCGTGTATGTCGAGGGGGAAGGACTGAAAAAGACGACGGTTGCGTTCGGCGAACGGATCACGGAGATCGGAAGCAACGTCGGAAAAGCGGAAGAGATTGCATTGCCCGAAAATGCGATCGTGCTTCCCGGATTTATCGATGAACACATTCACGGCGCGGGCGGTTCGGACGCGATGGACGGCACGCAGGCAGCGCTGAAGACGATCGCGGAAACGGTTGCGGCGGAAGGGACGACGACGTTCCTCGCTACGACGATGACCCAGAGCAAAGAGAATATCACGCGCGCCATGACTGCGGTGAAGGAATACCGCGCGGCGGCGCACGAAGAAGGAGCTCGGCTCGGCGGCGTGCATCTGGAAGGGCCGTTTATCGCGGCGGCGCATAAGGGCGCTCAGCCCCTCGAATACGTCGCAAAGCCCTCCGTATCCGTTTTTGACGAATACAACGAGGCGAGCGGCCGCGCGATCCGGATTGTGACCCTTGCCCCCGAAGAAGAGGGGGCAGAGCAACTCATCGCTCACCTGGCTGCCTCGAATATCGTTCCTTCGATCGGGCATACGGGGGCGAAGTGCGCCGATATTCTTCGCGCAATGGCGGCGGGCGCCAAAAATATAACGCACACTTACAATGCGCAGAGTCCCTTGCATCACCGGGAAATCGGCACGGTGGGGAGCGCGTTGCTGTATGACGGGCTGAACGCCGAACTCATCGCGGACACCATTCACGTTTCCGTGCCCGCCATTCAGCTGCTGGTCAAGTGTAAGCCCAACGACAAACTCACCCTCATCACCGACGCCATGCGCGCCAAGGGATTGCAGGACGGCGTCAGCGAGCTGGGCGGACAGACGGTCATCGTGAAAAACGGCGAAGCGCGCCTGGAAGACGGCACGCTGGCCGGAAGCGTTCTGAGAATGAACCGCGCCGTCGGCAACCTCGTCGAGAAGGCGGGCGTACCGCTGTTGCAGGCCGTGGACTATGCGACGATCAATCCAGCCAGGACGCTGGGCATTGACGGCGAAACGGGCGGCATCCGCGTCGGGAAACTGGCGGATTTTGCCGTGCTGGACGACAAATTCAACGTTCTGTATACCATTCGGGACGGCAGAATTGTCTATCGCGCGTAAAAGCGCAAGGGGAAGGCACCGCGCGTGTTTTCCCGTTTAATATGATTATCCCAGATTTCCTCTTATGAGTTATTAAGAGAAGCGGCACAGGGTTTTGTCTGTGCCGCTTCTCTTTGCCTTGTCCGGCTTTGCCTGCGCGCGGACGCGGGGCAGGGTTTCGGTTTTCGGGGATCAACGCCGGAAAAGAGTGATTCCGTCGGCGATCGTTTCTTCCACCCGGATGTCCGCCGATTTTTCGGGCGGGATTTGCAGAGGGTCCGCGGAGAGGATGATGAGATTTTCGCGCATGCCCGGCCGGAGAGCGCCCGTCTGCGCTTCTTCAAAATACTGCCGGGCGGCGTTGCGCGTGACGGCGCGAAGGGCGGAGAGAACGTCGATTCGCTCGTCGGCGCCGAGAGTTTTTCCGCTTTTTGTCTTTCGCGTTACCGCGCAACGGACCGTTTCCAGCATATCCGGAAAAACGACCGGAGAATCCTGATGCAGGGTGAAGGGGATTCCCTTATTCAGAGCGGAGCGCAACGGACTGATTTTTTCGGCGCGTTCCCTGCCGAGATTGCTCAGATGCACATCTCCCCAATAATAGACATGCGCGACGAAAAAGGAGGGGAGGATTCCCGCGCGGCGCACGTCGTCCAGCTGATCGGTGCCCAGGAGTTGCGCATGAATCATCACCGGGCGGGTGGTCGGGGAGCCGAACCGGAGCTGAGCGTCGATAAAGGCCTGTGCCGCCCGATCGCCGTTGCAATGGACCAGAAGCTGCAGATTCCTTTCCGTACAGAATCGCACGGTTTCTTCCAATTCTTCCTTTGTCACGGAGGGATAGCCGCAGTATCCGTTTGGATCGGGCCGGCCGTTTTCGTCGAGGTAGGGCTTCCTCAGCCAGGCCGTCCGCCCCTGCGGCGAACCGTCGGAAATGAGCTTGACGCCGCCGACGCGGAAATTTCCGCGCGGTCCTTTACGGGGGAAGCGGGCGGGGCCGTTCTTCCGTTCGCTCTCATTTTGCCCGTCTAAGGTGCGGGGGAAGGCTTCCGCATACGCGGAAAAATCCTCCCGGCCCGGATAGGCGACGACTTCTGCGCGCAGTTTTCCGGCGCGCAAAAGCGCCTGATAGAGGGGCAGGAGTTCGGCTACCGCCAGTCCTTCCTGAATGAGCACGATGCCGTTGGAAAAATAGAGTTCCTGCGCCCGGTCGAAGGCGTCCATCAATTTATTGCCGTCGGGCGGAGGAATTTTTTTCAGACGGGTGACGAAATCCGTTTCTTCCATGTACCCGGTCGGCGTGCCGTCGGGACCCTTTTCAATAAGTCCGCCCTCGGCGGAAGGGGTGTCCGCGCCGACGCCCAGCGCTTGCAGGGCCGCGCCGTTGAAAACGCCCATATGCCCCGAAGTGTATTGCAGGACGAGGGGATTTTCGGGCGCGACGGCGTCCAGTTCCCGGGCGGTCAGCCGCCGGCCTTCCGGTTCGTAATCGCTCGCGGCGAGCCATTCGCCCTTTTTCAGTTGTTTTTCCCGGAGAAAACGGGAAATCTCTTTGAGAACGGCGTCCGGAGTTCCGATGCCTGACAGAGAAAGCTGCAACTGCCGGTGCGCGACGGCGGAGAGATGGCTGTGCGGATCGAGAAAGGCGGGCATCAGCGCCCTGCCGTGCAGGTCGATCCGTTGTACGTCTCCCGAGAGAGCGGGAGGTTCGCCCCGCCCCGTGCCCAGAATTTTTCCGTCCTCCGCGATCAGATAATCGGCAGGCAGGGGAGAGTCCAGCGTAAGAATGTGTCCGTTTTGGTAAATGCGTTTTGCCATAATTCCTCCGTTTTGTCCCGGGAATGGATTTGCAGATATGATTTGCAGATATGGATTTGCCGGCATCCGTTTTCCGGAAGGGCTTTCGGGGCTCGGGGACGA
The DNA here is from genome assembly GCA_018714725.1 of Candidatus Scatosoma pullistercoris. Classification (GTDB taxonomy): domain Bacteria; phylum Bacillota; class Clostridia; order Christensenellales; family Borkfalkiaceae; genus Scatosoma; species Scatosoma pullistercoris. The sequence goes on along the minus strand of DVMZ01000074.1, from coordinate 10,187 downwards.
AGCCGCGAAAATCCGGGTATATTTTAAGGTTTTCGGCTTTCCCGGCTTCTTTCATTGTAGCACATAACCGGATAAAAATCCATCCCTGTTTTTATTTTTTGAAAAGTTTTTGTCTGCGGATTCGTTCGGGACCGGGAAAGTCAAAGAAAATACGGGACAGGGACAAATACAGTATGCCGCATTTTTGCGTTCGTTTGCGCAATCCGTGTTTTTTCTTGAAACAGTCGGCCGTCGGCCGGCAAAAACAGGAAAGGGCGACGGAAAGGATTGGGCGGGCGGGACAGGCCGGGTTCAAGAAAAGAGGGGAAGAGAGGAGAAAAGAGGGGAAGAGAGGAGAAAAGAGGGGAAGAGAAGAGAAAAGAGGGGAAGAGAAGCGGAAGGGCGGAAAGCGGGGGCGGGAATGCTTGACAAATCCACATTCTGTGGTATAATATTAACCATACGGAAAACGCGGCCGGAAGAACGGCCGGAAGGAGAATCGGATGACGGAGATTTTCAGACGTCTGCGGGGAACGGCCACGCCGGTGGCGGTTTATTATAAAATGACGGGCGGATTCTGCGTGGGGTTTGTCAGGGAAGCAGACGACGAGTTTGTCGCCATGGAACTCATTTCCCCCGGAGGCAGGTTTGACGGCTATCACTGCATCCGGATCGAGGAGATTCTCAAACTTGACGTGGGTACGCCTTATCTTGAAAATCTCGTCAAAGTATACCGCCATTACGACGAGACCTTGCCGCCGCTCAAAGTTTCGGCCAAAGGGGTTCTGGAGAGCTTCGTCGATTTTGCGGAGAGGAGCAGGAAGCTCTGCACGCTGGAAGTCGGGTTCGATTCGCTGGAAAAGATCAGCGGGTATGTGACGGACAGGGATTGGAATATCGTGCAAATTCGCCTGTTGGATGAAAACGGAAGGCCGGCGGGATATACGGAAGTGGACGCCGAAGCGATCGTCTATATCGGCATGGATTCGGAGTTTGAGAAATATCTCGAAATCCTCTCCTCCCTGAACGGCGGCGACGCGCCGGACGGGAAAGAGGGCAAAGGCGGAAAAGGACGGAAGGAGGATCGGAATATTCTCTCTTTTCCCTCGGGAAAATAAGCGCTTCCGCCGGCTTCGATCAACGGCAAAAGGAGGGAAAGCGATGGCTTCTGACATTTTCAGATGTTTTTTGCTGCAGGCGGTGTTCACTGTCGGCAGTATCTTTTTATTCGGATTCCTGATCGGGTGGTGCAATCGTCGGTTTTACGCCAATTTCGGCCGCTACGGCCGCACGGTGTGCATCCTGACGGGAATTGTCGGCACGCCCGTCCACGAGGGCGCCCATGCCCTGGCCTGTCTCCTGTTCGGGCACCGGATTCAGGAAATCCGCCTGTTTTCCGTCAATCCGGAGGACGGCGTGCTGGGCTACGTCCGCCATTCCTGCAATCCGAGAAATTTTTATCACCGGATCGGAAACTTCTTTATCGGTACGGCGCCCGTCGTGGTAATCTCCCTTCTTTTTGCGCTGATCGCATACCTGCTCCTGCCCGAGATGTTTCTGAAAGCCATGCAGGAGGTGTCCGAAGCGGATTTCGGAAAGTTCGGGTCCGCGCTTGTCGGCTTTTGGAACGGACTTTCCGTTATCTTCTCCTATGCCGACCGACCCGCCTGGTGGGGATTCCTTTTTCTGGGCGTTTTGTTCTGTCTGCACATGAGTCTGAGCAAAGCGGACGTAAAGGGGGCGCTGGACGGACTTTTCTTTCTGCTCCTTCTCTATGCGCTGACGGACATCGTGCTCGGGCTGCTCGGAAACGGGATTCTGTTCTCCTTTACGCGGGGATTTTTGTCCGCGGCGGGATTTATGAATTATTTTCTGCTTCTTTCGTTGCTGCTCTCCGCGGCCGCCGTGGCGGTATCCTGGCTGTTTCGGGCGCTGAAACGCCGCTGAAACGCACTTTCGGAGCTCGATCCCGCCTTTTCCGGAACCGTCTGCCGTAATTGTATAAATGAATAATAAGATAAAAACATGAAAATCCCGTGAAGATATAAGTCGGGCTTATGCAAAACATAAAAAATTGTGATAAAAATTTTGCGGTATGACAGTTTGAACGCTTGCAAAATTCGTCGATTTGTTGTAGTATAATAATACTGCCATTATATATTTCAGTATATTACATTATATATTTCACTATATTAATGGTTCAAAAGGGCTTTTGCGGGAATGTTTCCGGCGTGCGGAGGCGCCGGCCGAAATCGTTCGGAAGCCGGTTCCGGCGGTATGGAACTTCGGAAAAAGGCGAGGCCGGTAACATCACGAAGGGTGAACGTTCCGGCGGAAGGCATATCGATTTTGAAAATCGCAAGGGCCGCTGAAAATCGGTTTGCAAAATTGCCCGGTTGCGTTCCGTGAATAAAAATTCCGGAGACCGTTGCGGCCGGGCTGCAAAAAAGCGGGCGGGTTGCAAAAAGTTGCGAAAACAGGAAGAGAGCGGGCGGACGCGGGAAGATGAAAGGTTCCGGTGAGAGCGGCGGATGCGTCCTTTGCCGGAAATTGTCCCCGGGATCCGGGCGGCTTTTTTGTGTAGGCGGTTTCAGCAGACAGAACGGATTCGTCCGAGGTCGGTTGCGGACTCGGCGGACTCCTTTTCCGGAGGAGAAGGACGTTCTTTTTTTACGATAACTAATTTTTTCAGATTTTATATTCTAAGGAGATTTCATGAACGGAGCATTAAAAAGGAGCTGGAAAAATTTCCTTGTGCTGGCGATGACCTGTGTGTTCTCGGCATCCACGATGGGCGGGCTGTATCAGTCCTATTCGGGAGACGCCGAGGCGCTGCGCGGAAATTCTGCCGGTTCGTCTTCTGTTTCCGCGGAGGACGGAGAAGAGGTTCCCGTCAACAGGCTGACGGGCATTTCGGACGTATCTTTTTCCAACGGGTACGCGCTGAACGCGGAGGATGAACTCCCTGCCGGAGTGATTTATGACGACAACGACGTCATCACCGTCATCGTCAAGCTCAAGGACCAATCGCTTTTGTCCAAGGCGACTTACGATATGGGAATGGACGTAGACGAGTTCGCCCTTACGGAAGAGGGCGTCCGTTACAACACGCAGCTGGAAAAGAGCCGGGACGGATTTATCCGGACGCATTCATCCAAAATCCTGTCGGTCGGCTATGAATATTCGACGATTTTCAACGGCTTTGCCGCGAATATTTATTACAAGAGCCTTTCCGCCCTGGAAAAAGATCCCAACGTGGAGAGCGTGCTCATCAGCGAGACGTACAATAAGCCGCTGACGGTGACGGAAAACGACGTCAACGTGTACGATACGGGTATTTACGATTCGAGCGACATCGATTACGACGGTTCCGGCACGGTGGTCGCCATTCTCGATACCGGTCTGGATTATACGCACACCGCGTTCCAGAATCAGCCGACGGGGCAGCTTGCCCTGACGATGGACGACGTGGACGCCGTGTTCGACGAACTGGCGGCCAAACAGCTCGACGCCGCCAACGAGGACAACGTGCAGCAGCTTCGCGCGGAGGATCTCTATTACAGCGACAAAGTGCCGTTTATGTACGATTATGCGGACAGCGACTGGGACGTGTATCCGGTGAATGATCACGGGACGCACGTCGCGGGCATCATTGCGGGGAAGGACGACGTGATCACGGGCGTCGCCACGCAGGCGCAGCTCGCCATTTTCAAAGTGTTCGGGAACGAGGACGAAGGCGCTCCTCAGGAAGCCATTCTCGCCGCGCTCAACGACGCGATTCTGCTGGGCGTGGACGCGATCAACATGAGTCTCGGTTCCTCCTGCGGCTTCTCTCGCGCAACGGATGAGGACGCGACCAACGAATTGTACGACGCGATCAAGGAGACGGGCATCTGTCTGCTGGTTGCGGCGAGCAACTCGTACAGCTCCGCCCAGGGTTCCACGAACGGCGACACCAACCTCGCCTCCAATCCCGATTCGGCGACGATCGGTTCGCCTTCGACCTATGACGCGGCGATGTCCGTCGCCTCGATCAGCGGCGTCAAGACCAAGTACATCGTGGCCAACGGCGAAGAGGAAATCTACTTCACCGAAGCCGCCGCGCTCAACGGCGACACGAAGGACTTCGTCGGGGAACTGCTCGGCGGAAAGTCGGAAGGTACATACGAATACGTCATCGTGCCCGGCGTGGGAAGCGACAGCAACTATGCCAGCATCGATGTGGAAGGCAAGATCGCCGTCGTCCGCAGAGGCGTCACGACGTTCGAGGAAAAGATCAAGGCGGCCGAGCGCAGGGGCGCCGTCGGCGTGATCATTTATAATAATGTATCGGGCGTGATCAGCATGTCCGTGGGCACGGCCAAAATTCCCGCCTGCTCCATTCAGATGGACTACGGCAATTATCTCGTGGAGAAGGGATCGGGTACGATGCATTTCTCCACGGAGTATCTCGCCGGGCCGTTCATGTCCAATTTCTCCTCCTGGGGTCCCAAAGCGGATCTCGAGCTTGCGCCCGACATCACGGCGCACGGCGGCGATATCTATTCTGCCGTCCGCGGCGGCTACGATACTTATTCCGGTACGTCCATGGCCTGCCCCAACATGGCGGGCGCGACCATTCTCGTCCGGGAATATGTGAAACAGAATTATCCGGAACTGAGCAATTATGAAATCACCGAGCTCACCTATCAGCTGATGATGAGCACGGCGACGATTGCCAACAACGAAGAGGGGAACCCTTATTCCCCGAGAAAGCAGGGCGCGGGCCTTGCGGACATCGCAAGCGCCATCGACACCGCCGCTTATCTGTACGTCGAGGGGCAGAACAAGACCAAGCTCAGCCTCGGCGACGACGTGGAGAAGACGGGCGTCTATACGATGACTTTCCATCTCAAAAATCTCTCCGATCAGGCGGTTTCCTATCGCGTGAATCCAGTGGTGATGACGGAAACTATGTCTTCGGACGGAAAGACGGTGGCGGAAAAAGCCTATATGCTTGACGATGTGACGTCCTCCGTTTCCGTCAAAAACGGAACGGTCAAAGGCAATATCGTCACGGTTACGGGGTATGCGGATTGTGAAATTACCGTGGTGGTGACGCTGTCCGACGCGGACAAGGCATATCTCGACGCGAATTTCGAGAACGGAATGTACGTCGAAGGGTTTATCGAGCTGGAATCGATGAACGCGGACGGCATCGGACTGAACATTCCCTTCCTCGCCTTCTACGGCGACTGGACGCGGGCGCCGCTCTTTGACGTGACGGAATACGAAGTGGGCGCGGAACAGGAAGACGATTCCATTCTCGAAGACGATAAGCTGGAACCGGACGTGTATGCGACCATCCCCATGGGCGGATTCCGTTATTCCACGGGCGGGGACGAATACGAAGAGACTTATTACTATCTCGGCGGATTCGGCTATACGCTGGCGGACGGGTATGAAATGCCCGCGATCATAGAGGACAAAGCGGCGATTTCCAGCAGCATGGACGCGACGTATTCCCTGTACTGCATTTCGGCGGGACTTCTCCGGAATGCGAAATATGCGGAGATGCAGATCGTCGATTCGCTCACGGGCGAAGTGGTGTTCAGCAAAGTGTCGGAAAACAACCGCAAATCCTATTCCAACGGCGGCGAACAGGTCGGCGGCTATGTGGACGTGGGATTCTACGTCAACGAGTACAATCTCGAAAACAACCGCAAGTACACCTATTCGATGACCTGCTATCTCGATTACGACAAGCACGAGCAGAACAATCTGAAAAACACCTTCTCGTTCAGCTTCTATGTGGACAACGAAGCGCCGACGCTGGTGGAAGAGGATACGCGTATCCGCGTGACCACCAATACCAGCGGGGAAATCACTTCTCGCGCGCTCAATATGTATGCCTATGACAATCATTATATTCAGGGCTACTTCATCTATACCTGTTCGAGCATATCTCCCGACGGAACGGTCAATGATCAGGAAGCGCTGATCGACGGCTGCATTCCCGTGGACGGGGAGAGAAACGAAACCACTTCCATTTCGCTGGATATCACCAATATTTATGCCGATATCCTCGAAAAGGGCGGCAAGCTGTATGTGCAGCTGATCGACTATGCGAAGAACAGTTCGACCTATATGATCGATCTGAACGGTACGGTGAAAGACGTCACCGACATTCAGATTAAAAACGGCAAGGATTCCTATACGCTCCGCATCAACAAGCAGGTGAATCTGAATACGTTCATCGACGTATATCCTCAGAATACATATGTCAAGGATCTGATCTGGACTTCCAGCAACGAGCAGGTTGCCATCGTCAAAGACGGCCTGGTGACGGGCGTTTCGGCGGGCGAAGCGATCATCACCGTCGCCAACGGCACGGGTGAGGGCGCGGTCAGTCAGCAGATAAAAATCACCGTTTCGGAAACGGGCGGAAGCGAACAGATCACCCTTTCCTCCCTCAAACTCAAAACCCAGGCCGTCAGCCTGGAACGCGGGGAGTCGTATGAACTCACCGTGGAATTGCAGCCGTATAACCTCACCGAGGACATTACGCTGACCTGGGCTTCGACCAGCCCGTATTTCTCCTTTGCGGTGGACGAAAACGATCAGACGCACGTCACGATCACCGCGCTGAAGTCGGGCAGCGGTACGCTCGTGGTCCGCGCGGACGACAAGACGATTTCCGCTTCCTGCCGCATCACGGTCAAAGAAGAATTTGAAGTGGAAGGGCGGTACCTGAAGTCCTATACGGGCAGAGGGGACGAAAACGGCGTCGTCGAAATCCCCGACGATCTCGGTATTCTGTATATTTATCGGTATGCCTTCTTCGGCAACGAATACATCAAGAAGATCATCATCCCGGAAGGGGTGGAAGAAGTGGAAGAGGCCGCGATTTACAACTGCACCAACCTCGAAGAAGTGGTATTCCCCGAATCGATCAAGGTCGTGCACAGATTTGCGGTGGCGTGGAACCCCGAACTCACCACGGTGACGGGAAGCATTCCTTCCATCGGCGAGCTCGCTTTCTACAACTGTCCCAATCTCAGTACGATCGACTTCTCCCGCACGGTGTTCATTGAAGAAAATGCATTCTTCGGTTCTTCTTCGTTGGAGCGTGTGAATCTGTCCAATGTGGTGTATGTGGGGCCGTATTCCTTCGGCCTTTGCCCCGCGCTCGTCGAAGTGATTACGGGGACGAATACTGTCATCAGCCGTTATGCATTTGCCAACTGCTACGGGCTGACAAGGATTGAAATCAATTCCTCCCGGATCGGTTCGGCGGCGTTTATAGGGTGTTCGGCCCTCAAGAGCGTCACGTTCAATCAGCCGGTGGAAACGCTCGATTACGGCGCGTTTTACGGTTGTGTGGCGCTGGAAGAGGTCATCTTCCGCTCGAGCGCGCGCGTCATCGACGATCTCGCGTTCGGGAACTGCATTTCCCTCACCGCTTTCTACATCCCTGCCGGAGTGGAGGACCTGGGCGAAAACGCGTTCGGGGGTTGCACGGCGCTGGAAAGAGTGGTTATTTCCAAGGACGCAAAACTCACGTCGATCGGGCGGGGCGCTTTCGAAGGGGCAACGTCCCTGACTGCGTTTGAACTGGAATCCGGCGCGAAATATCTCAGCGTGCAGGACGGCATTCTGTACGATAAAGCCCAGCGGACGGTCAAACTCGTTCCCTTCGGCTATACGGGCGACGTCGCCCTTCCCGATACCGTTACGGAAGTGGGCGGCTATGCCTTCTCGATGCTCAAAAATATCGGAAAGGTAACGGCTTCCGGCGTGGAAGAGATCGGCACCGGCGCGTTCCTCGGCTGCGAGGGCGAAAGCATTCAGCTCGGAACTTCCGTAAAGACGGTCGGCGACCTTGCGTTCTCCGGCTGTACGCTTGCCGGCATGACGCTGACCGAGGGGATGGAATCGATCGGTTCGGAAGCGTTTGCCGAATATGTCTTTGCCGGCGGCGCGCTGACCCTTCCCGAATCCCTGACGTATGTGGGCGAAAAGGCCTTTGCGTACAGCAGCGGCTATACGTCCGTGGTCTTCAATTCCACGCTGACGGAAGTGAGCGATTATATGTTCTACGGTTGCTCCGGCGTGAAGAGCGTGTCGTTCGGAAACGTCAGAGAAATCGGCGATTATGCGTTTTACGGCTGTACGGGACTCACTTCTCTCGCGATTCCCGAAACGGTCACGAAGCTGGGCGTCGGTTCGTTCAGAGGGTGCAGAGGACTTTCCTCCGTGACGCTTCCGGACACGATTGCCGAGATTTCCGCGGAGGCGTTCTATGATTGCCGCTCTCTGCGCACGCTCAGTCTGCCCGATTCCGTGACGCTGATCGGGGAATATGCCTTCTACGGCTCCGCATTGTCCGAGCTGGATTTCAACAATACGGAAGCGGTGGGCGCCTATGCTTTTGTCGGCACCGAGCTCACCGAGATCAATGCCGCTAAGCTGCAGACGATCGGTTCGGCGGCGTTCGGCGAACTTTCGCTCACTTCCGTGGAGCTTCCCGAAGCGACGGAAGTTTACAGCTATGCGTTCTATCAATGCAAAACGCTGACCTATTTCTATGCGCCCAAACTCGTGACGCTGGGAGCGTTCGCCCTTTCGGGCACCAAGCTCTCCTCGTTTGCGTCGGAGACGGTGCAGACGATCGAAGCGTCTGCGTTTGCCGATTGCGACAAGATCAGATATGTCTCCGTTCCCAACCTCGTCACGCTGGGCGAGCAGGCCTTTGCGGGAACGGGAATCACCGCCTTTGAAGTGGGCGCTTCGCTCAATCCCGAAAATCCCGACCTGAACGTGTCGGAAGGGCTTGCCTATAAGGCGTTTGTCGGCGCGCATTCCCTTGCGGAGATCACGGTGGCGGACGGCAATGCCTCCTTCCGGGCGCTCGACGGCGTGCTGTACAGAACCTTTGTCGTCGACGACGGCAAAGTGAAGTCGGAATACCTCGAACTGGTGGCTTATCCCGAAGCGAAAGCGGACGGCGTTTATACGGTGGCGGAAAATACGCTCCGGATTGCGGCATATGCGTTCTATGACGCGGCCAACCTCGAAGAAGTCACGTTGCCGGTCACGCTGAAATCCATCGGCGCTTCCGCGTTTGAGAGCTGCGACTATCTGAGCCGGGTGATCTTCCTTTCGGCGCAGGCTCCGGAACTCGGCGGGCTGTACGACGAGGAAACGGGGGTCAATTACAAGAACTTCGTGAGCGGGATCGACAATGCGGGCAATTCTCATCTTACGGCGGTGGTGCCCGATAATGCGGTCGGTTACGACACCTATATCTGGAAGGCGTACTTTGTTTCCTTCACTTCGTCGGGAAGCTCGTCGCCCACGGAAAATACGCTGTATCTGGTGAAACTCATCGATACCATTCCCGCGACGGTGACCGCTGCGGATCGGGAAAATATCGAGTTCTGCCGCAAATTGTACGATTCGTTCGATTCGACGCAGCAGGGGTATGTCACCAATCTCGACAAACTCGAAGCGGCGGAGGAAGCGCTTTCCGAAATCATCGGCGACGATCAGCCCTCCGATTCTTCCGATTCCTCCGATTCTTCTGATTCGGCCGGGGATTCTTCCTCCGGCACTTCGTCCGGAACGGAATCCGGCGGCAATGGCGGAGTTCCCGCCGGCGTCATCATCGGTATTGTGGCAGGCGTGGTTGTGATTGCGGCGGCGGCCGTGGTGGTTGTGCTCAAACTCAGGAGGAGAAAATAAGGCCATGAAAAAGACGAAAAAACTGTTTATTTTCCTGGTATGTCTTACGGCTTCGCTGTTTGCTTTTGCAGCCTGCGGAGGGGACGGCAACTCTTCTCAGTCGGACGGCGCAAGCGCTTCTGCGGAAATGAAATATACGGTGACGTTCGAGACGAACGGCGGAAGCGATACGGCTTCCCTGTCCCTGTTTCCCGGCGACGCCGTCACCCGTCCCGCCGATCCCGTGCGCGAGCATTATACTTTTTCCTGCTGGTGCAAGGACGCGGCGTTGACGGAAGAATATACGTTCGGAAGCATGCCGGAAGAAAATCTGGTCATCTATGCCAAATGGATTCCCGACCGCGCGGTGCGCATTTCCTTTGACAGCAACGGCGGCAGCGCGGTGTCCGAAATGGTCGCGGGCGTCGGGGAGGCGTTGACGGCTCCCGAAGCGCCGACCAAAACGGGCTATACTTTTGACGGCTGGTATACCGACGCGGAGCTGA
>DVMZ01000073.1 GCA_018714725.1 Candidatus Scatosoma pullistercoris | reverse complement strand
TCGTTGTCGATGAGATAAATTTTGACCGATTCCGCATCAAAAGGAACGCCCGTCAGCCGCACGCTGACGTCCCGGCTGTCCTCCGCGCGCTGCTTATAGGTAGAAGATACGCTGTAAGATTCATTCATCGTCTTATTATAAATCACCGCACCCGCGCGCCGTGAGTCCACGCCCGTACGCCAGCCGAACGTATCTTCCACTCCGTCTGCCGCCGTTACGGAAACGCCCGAAAGCGGCAACCGCCCGTACGTCCAGAGCACATAAAACACCGGGCTCTTTTTCCAGGAATAAGGATCGATCAGCGCAAAGGACTCCATGATATAAGACGCCCACGAGAACCGGGAAATGTCCGTGGAATCCACCGCATAACCGATGGTCTCGTAAAGATTGGGGATAAGTCCCGTCTGAATGAGATCGCCCGCGCCCGTCGCCGCGGCGGAAAACTCGGTGCAATGCTGTGTCATCGTGTACAGATCATATTTGTCATTATCACGGTTGATCGCCTCCCGCACCGCCTCTTTGTAATAGGAAAAATTTTCCTTCTCCGTGGCACAGTTCTCGATTCGCCCGTATGAATCGCCGTAGTAATGCCAGGAAAACGCGTCGATGTGATTGCCCGCCTTTTCCGTTTCCGCCATATAGTAATCCCAAAGAGTGCCGTCCAAAGACGTGACATTGTCCCGGCAATAGGTCACCGGCCAGCAAAGCCCCTGCTCCACCACATAGGCGTCGGGATTGCCCTGTTTGAGCGCCACTGCCTGGGCAATGCTGGTATCGATGAACGTCGGCATGCCGCTGGTCCAGTAGGAATAGGAATTGAGGTCGGGTTCGTTCCAGGTTTCATAAATCACCCGATAATCCTTTTCTTTGAAATACGCCGCGACGTCGGAACAGAAGGAACGGTACACCTCCATATTCGGATAGGAAAGATTGGTGCCGCCGTCCGCCTGCGCATATCTGGGAATGCCCAGCATGCAAAGATAAGGCAATACGCCGTTTCCGTCCAGCGATTCGATCAGCTGATTGAGATTTCTCCAGGAATTGTCCGAACGGATAATTCCGTTGTTCACCCCGTCGCTGTTGCCGATTCCGCCGCCCCCGAACGCCATATCGATGCGGAGAGACTCGCTTTTGAGTTCCTGCAAATATTTCAGTTGATCCAGCGTCGCATAGTTCACCGAACCGCCGTACAAAAAGTCCCAGGTGGGCGCAAACGCGTCAATTTTTTTGACGTTCTGCACAAGTGATCCGTCCCGCTCGGAAAAATCGATCGTAATCTCCGCGGCCGTATCGGTGTCGTAGCGAACCGCATAGAACTCCGAATAGGGATTGATATATTCCACGCGTTTCACCGTTTCGCCGCCGCAGGCGCCCAGCGTCAGCATCGACGCCAATACCGCACAGATAGCCGGTTTATGTTTTTTCATTGTCTTTCCTCCGTCCGATTTGTTTTTTCAAGCAATACAACCGTCGCAAACGTGTCCGTTTCCGTGGGATAAACAGTCACGGTATTTCCGTCAACCGAAACCCTGCCCCTTCCATATTGACCGGTTACCCGGTATTCGCCGGGTAATGTACTCGTAATAGATGTCTCCTTTCCCCGCACGCGGAACGCATAGAAAAGCGCCTTGTTCCCGTCTTCGGAAAGACGAAGAAGCGAAAACGAAGAATGCAGGTTGCAAAGAGACGTGATCCCCTCTGTATGGATGGCAACCGTTTTCCCGTCCCTGACGACGGAAGTTATGCCGCGATAAAACTCCGTTCCTTCCCGGACAATCTGCCGGATGTTTCCGGGACATGCCGCCAGATCGCCGGACAGACAAAGCCTGCCCAGCATCCCCTGCGCCATGGCATATATGGCGCGTTCTTCCGAATAGGAAGGATGAATGTATGACCACACCTGCATCTGCCGGGGAAGCATGAAATAATGCAGATCGCAGGCAACCACCGCCGCTTCGGGCGTAAAATGCAGGTCGGAAAAAGAAACCATGGAACCCAGCGAGAGAAAGAGCGGCTCGTGACGCATTCCGCCCGAAGAGCAGATTTCCATCACCAGGTCCGGGCATTCTTCCCGGATTTTTCTGTAAAAGCGCAACACGTTTTCCATGTGCTGTCTTAATCCTTCCCCCGGAGATTCGGCGCCGTCCACTCCCATGCCGATGTTCTCGTTATAATCGATTTTGAGATATCCGATCCCGCTCTCTTTAATCTCTCCGATGACGCGTTCCGTCAGATAGTCCGTCACCTCTTTTTTCCTGAAATCCGGAAAAATCCTGTCCTCATGGCGTATCAGATTTCCGTCGAGGGTGTGCATCCAGTCCTTACGCGCGGAAACCTCCGCACCTTCCGTCACGTTTTCAAATTCGTACCATATCCCGGCTTTCATCCCGTTGGCCGCGGCATACTCGGAAAATCCTTTCAGCCCGTCCGGAAAACGCTCTTTATCCGCCCGCCAGTCGCCGAGATGATGCCGCTTTTTCTGCTTATCCGCAAACCAACCGTCATCGACGACAAAATACTTCACGCCCGCTTCCCGGCAAAACGGCATCTGCCGCCGGATTTCTTCCATCGTGGGATTTCCGTTCGTGCAAAGATACTCGTTATAAAGAATCGGAAGCTCTTCCTCTCCGGGCGGCGGAAGTATTTTTGACCAACCGTACTCCGCCAGAGCGCGACAGGCGTCGAGAAGGCTCCCCTTGACAGAAGTGAGAAACGCCCTGTGTGTGGAAAAACTTTCTCCCGGCGCAAGTTCCTTACGCCAATGCCCGAAATTATAGTCTGCAAGCCCCCCGGAAAGATGCAAACCGCAGGTGCGATGTCCTGCCTCGATCTGCCAGGAACCCGGCGCCTCGATCGTCGCCGCCCATACCACGCCTTCCGAAAGATCTTCCAGCGCCACAAACGGAAGAAATCCCCTCGCCGGCATGCTGCCCACCTGACCGAACCGTTCCATGCGGTAACCGAAATAACTCCAGCTGTCCTCCATAGCAAAATGAGAAACCGGAAGGCTCTCCTTCCTCGCCTCGCCCGACCAGTAATTCCGGAAACGGTGCATCAGAATTTTATCGGGATCGTTTACCGCCGCAAAGGGGGAAATATAGCTGAGGGAAAAGCTCGGGAGATATTCCAGCATCCTGGACGTTTTGCCGGCATTGGTCACTTCGTTCCAACACTCGATGGCGGAAGCGCCTTTTTTTTGAAGGAGATGCTGTTTTGCCTCCACTTGGCCGGCCTCGTCAAACAGAGTGGTGACAAGTTCCTTTTCCGTCTCCGTTTCCCGCATTTTCTGATCCGTCACGCGCATGCGGCCCGCCGTTTCCGAATTCCGGAAAGACATCCCGGCCGAAAAATCCCGGCTGGGACTGTCGCCGGAAAACGAGACCTGAAACATGGACTCCGGCGGGCGTTTCCCGTATTCCGTACGATTGCCGCAAAGCATCGTCGTTTCCGAAACCCGGTCCGCCATTCCGCCGGGTACAATGACAAAAGAAGTCCTTCCGGAACTTTCTTCCGTCGCATAAACGGCGTCCACGCCGTCAAAACTGAAAATTTTCATCATCCGGATTCATGCCCCCAGGTATTTCACCGTAATGTCCACATTTGTATAATCGTGCGTATTGTTGGAATTGGGAAAGAGCATAAACAGAATTTCGTCCCCCATTTCCACATCGATTTCCTGCGAAAGCACAAAATCCTGTGCGCCTTCCTCAGGCGTGATCAGTTTGCCGTCATACGGGTCTCCGCTCTTGTCCGAAATGGTAAACACCACACCGTCGCCGTTGCTGTAATCGGGATCGGAGAGCAGCCGCACCGTCGCGGATACGCTCACCTTACCCGAGGCGGGCGCCTTGAATCCCATACCGATCCCGTACCCCTGCTGATCCTCGGGAAGCCATACGGTACTCCACATATAGGTGTAGTAGTAGAGCGACTGATATTCGCTGCACCAGCGCCCGTAATAATCGTTGAACACCATCAGCGACAGCGAATCGTCCTCCGGATCGCCGCAATAGTAATACCAGTTCCGGTACCCCTGGCAATCGGACAGATCCGCCGTGCTGTTGAAGGTTTCGTCCAGATACAGCGTATAATCGTCTTTCGCCTCTCCCGGCAGAGCGGGAGAATACACGATTTTTTCCTTTGCTCCGCACCCGGCTGCCATCAGTAAAGCGCCTGAAAAAAGTACCGCCAGTATTTTTCGGAAGGTTCTTTTCATTTTCTTTTCCTCCCCAGTCCGATCAATGCCAACGCCCCAACGGCCAACACCGCTGCCGCCGAAGCGGAGGACGCACAGCCGCCTGTTTCCAGATACTTCTTTTCCGTCAAAGTGCCGTCGAGCACTTCCGCGGCAAAATCCTGCTCGATATGCTGAAATCCGCCCACGTCTCCCGGCCTGCCGGCATGCAGATATATAGAGAGATCCTCTTCCGCCGCATCCCCCTCCGTCCGGGTATAAGCGATGGTGAACGGACACCCCACGCTGTCGGAATTATTGTCCTTTCCCTTTCCCGAGTCGCACCAGAAGATAAGCGAATCCCCACGCTTGATTTCAAGCTCCTTGTCCAGCGGATAATTGAGCTCGCCGGTGCCGTCCACAAACTCTTCGAGAAGCACTTCCAGCTCCCCGTCCGCATGCTGATGAAAGACGCCGAGATTTACCCCGTCCCCGTTGGTGGAACCCTTCTGCATTTCACCGGAAAGCGACACCGTACCGCTTTCCCCTGCCACCCAGACGACCAGCACTCCCCAGAAATTCCCGGGGTGCAGACTGCTGCCGTTAATATTGCAATACAGTTCCAGCCCGTGCCAGCCATAACCGCTGTTATGGACGCCGTAATCCATCAGCACATAATGCTCCGGCGTTCCCCAGGCATAATAGAATCCGTTCTCTCCCTGTTCGGAAATACTGACGCCCGTAGAATAACTTTTGAGTTCCTCCGCCGCCACGGGAATTTCCGGAAGGACGGCCGCCGCGGAAGCGGCAAAGACCAATGCCGCCGCACCCGCCAACACTGTTTTTCTCAATTTTTTCATCCGATGCCTCCCTTCAATTCACTTTTACAGCCGTGGAGAGGGCCGCGTTATAATCGTCTTCCACCACGCTGCCGCCCTGATTGTTGTAGCTGGAACGGAAAGAAGCGAACGCGCTTTCCAGCGAATTGCTCACGACGCCGATATCCGACCACTCCGTGGGAATCTTCCAGCCGTTTGAAAAGACCTTTGTCCCCGCCCAGATGTC
>DVMZ01000072.1 GCA_018714725.1 Candidatus Scatosoma pullistercoris | reverse complement strand
ATCCGGGACAGAAGAAGACGTTCGGATTTCCGCATACCCTCCAGCGGCTCCTGCCGCAAAAATTCCTCTGCGGCTGCCTTCCAGCAATCCGCCTCCTCGTTTTTTCCTTCCGACGCGCACCGCAGTGCATTTACGCGGCAGTACGCCGCCGTATTTTTTCGATCCTTCCCGGTCAGTTCTCCCAGCTTCATGCTTTCTTCCGCGCTTTTCAGATCTCCGCTCAGAATATGCATATACACGAATTCCAGCGCGAGATCGGCCAGCTGTTCCGGATACAGATACCCCGGCTCCGCCAGAGCGCCCAACCGGTTAAGGCAATCCGCCGCCTTCTCCGTCTCCCCGTTCTCCAGATAGCGCCGGTAGCGCAAATCCAGCATCATCGCATACATGGGTTCGTTCTCCGCAAGCTGAGGAAAGCCGAAATACCATTCCTCGGCGATTTCGGAAAAACTCTTTCCCTCGGAAAGCTGACCGTAAATTTCCATCGCGCAGACCATTGCTTTTTCCGGCGCGCAATCTCTCAATATTCCCCTGAAAATCTCCGCGTCCGTCTTTCCGCCCGCATAGATCGCCGGCACCGCATTCAGCAAAAACAAATATACGGCATAGGGAACGCCCGACCAGAACAACAGCGCGGCAACGCGCGAAAAGATCCCGCAGATCAACGCCGCCGCGAGAAGGACGATCAGCCACACTCCGCCGCCGATCAACCCGCCCGCCGTATAGCAAAGCGCGCGCCTCCGCATATTGCCGCCCGAACGGGGAATCATCTGCGTCTCTTCCGGAAGAAACGGCGAGGAAAATGAAAACCGGAGCTTCCCTTCCTTTTCCGAAATCTTAAAGCAGAAAAATTTCGTCATTTTCAGCCGCATTCCCTGCTTTTTCCCGAAAAACGCATGCCCCAGTTCATGAAACATCGGCGTAAAAATCACCGAGAGCAGGAATCCCGCCACGGCGCAGGCAAGCGCGGGGATCCCTTCCTGCCACGCGATTACACAGACGAGCGCGATTTCTCCCGCCGCCAGCAAAATCAAAAGCACAAGGCTGTAAACAGTTCCGAAAAGACGCTTCCCGATCATGATCTTCTCCCCTACGGCCCGACCGTCCGTCACATCAACCCGTACAGCTTTGCGTAACCTTCCAGATTATCGCTGTCGCTGACGGTGAGCGCGGGAATTTTCAGACGATTCATCAATACGGAATACAGCACGGCCCCGCCGCCCAGGACATCCGCGCGCCCGGCGGGTACGCCCGACAGACGAGCGATCTCCGCCGCGGTCATTCCCGTAAGCCTCGAAGCGAGCTCTCCCATCGTCTGCGCGGAAATGACGGTGCCGGTGATTTCCGACGGTTTGTATTCCCGCATGCCGCGCAACACGGCCGCCAATGTGGTAACCGTTCCCCCCACGGCAAAAACGGGAGGGACAAACGGTACATTTCCATATTCTTCTGCCGCCTCCGAAGCGGCGGCTGCAAGTTTTTCCGCATCCGCGCCGCACCGGTCTTTCAGCCGCACCACTCCGATGTTTACGCTTTTTTCGTAAACGACTGTTCCGCTTTTTCGCACAATGATCTCCGTGCTGGCGCCCCCGGCGTCTATCAGACTTCCGTCACGGTCGCCCAGCGCGCCCAAAATCCCGATTTCCGCTTCTTTTTCCCCGGAAAGGACTTCGACTTTCAGCCCGCACATCGATTCGACCAATGCGGTGAAGTCCTTTCCGTTTTCCGAAGAGCGTACGGCCGCCGTGGCAAAAGCGCGGATCTCGGACGCCCCTTCTTCCGCCGCACGGGCCCGGAATTGAGACACCGCAGCCGCCGTGCGTGCAATCGCTTCGGGTTTTAAGCGGGAAGAAGCCGCAAGGCCTTCTCCGAGGCGGGTGGTGTTGAGCGTTTTATATAAAACTTTTCCGTCCGCCGTAAGCATCAGGCGGACGGAATTGGAACCGATGTCTATAATTGCTGTTTTTCGCATTGTATTTCCCTTTCTTCTCACTTCCCGACTTTTTGATCCGGATAAATGAAATGATGTTTGTATGCTTCTCCCTCCAGATACAAATCGCTCAGATAATAGTTCAGATCATTTTCGCCTTTTTCAATTTCTTCCTCATAAGCGGCAATGTCTTTTTCCACTTCTTTTATACGATTATTCAGAACAATTACCTTGATAATCTGGTATCCAATCACGGCAAGCAGACCAACGACCAGTAACGTTCCCGCTACCGTTGCCGCGGTAACCACCCGTCTCAATTTCTCCTGCGTCATATGGATTGCACCTCTTTTTTCTTGAAGTTTTTCGTGCTTTTTCGCCTTTTTAATACTTTTCTGGCTTCATTATAACATACTTTCTGCAAAAAATCAACCATTCTGTGGATACTTTTTAAATATAAAATCAATCCCAGAAAATTTCCCAGATACATATATACCCTGAAATCGGGAAATGCAAACAGCGCCGAAACGGCGACGCTCATCGCCGCAAAGACGAGGAAAAACAGGGTATCGAAAACGACCGACGCCGCCGGTTTGTCCCGGAAAACTTTGCGCAACAGACAAAACGGCTCGTAAACGATTCCAGCCGCCATTCCGGTGAGCGCGCAGACCAGGAAGATAAAGATCTGATCGGAAGCATCCATACGGCGCTCCTCAACGGAACAGCCGGGATTTCAGGCTCTTGCCGCCATAGCGCACGCCGCCGACATTTCCCGTCGCCGTAAACGTGCCGCTGGTTTTGGAAAACCCCGTGATCTTCATGCCGGAGCCCGTAATGTACAAACGGGTATTGTTGCCGGACAACGTCAGTACGATCTGCGTTTCGGAAAAGGAAGCGACGCTTTCGATGCCCGTCGCCGTGATGCTTTTCTGTTGTTGAATATCGAGAGAATGAATCGTTTCCTGCATATTCTATCCTATGCGGAACAACAGGGACTTTATGCCTTTTTATCGGGAAAAGCATTCCGGCGGCGCCAAGAGCGCCGCCGGAATCAAAAATGCCGGATCCTTTGAAAAGGTTGTTTTCGGAAATTTCCGGACTACTTCATGTTCTTTTCCTTGAATCTCGCTTTGGCGCGGAGCTCGCTGTCCAGGATCCGCTTGCGCAGGCGCAGGGATTTCGGCGTGACTTCCAGAAGCTCGTCATCCGCGATGAATTCGAGACATTCTTCCAGGCTCATCTTGCTGACGGGAATCAGCGTGAGCGCGTCGTCGCTGTTCGACGAACGGGTATTGGTGAGATGCTTGGTCTTGCAGACGTTGATGTTGATATCCTCCGTCTGGTTGGTACAACCGATGATCATGCCTTCGTAAACGGGCGTTCCGGGCGTGATGAACAACGCTCCGCGACCCTGGGCGTTAAACAGGCCGTAAGTGACCGCTTCCCCCGTTTCAAACGCGACCAGCGCGCCCGTATTCCGGCGCTGCATATCTCCCTTATACGGTTCATACTCAAAGAAGATGGAGTTCATGATTCCCTGACCCTTGGTATCCGTCAGAAATTCGCTCTTATAGCCGAACAATCCGCGGGCGGGAATGATAAATTCCAGCCGCATACGGGAACCGATGGCGCT
>DVMZ01000006.1 GCA_018714725.1 Candidatus Scatosoma pullistercoris | reverse complement strand
CGCCCCGTCCTCGAACTCCACCATGGAATGAACGATGCTTTCCGGCTGGACCAACGTGTGGATTTTTTGAAGGGGCGCGCCATACAGCCACTTCGCCTCGATGACTTCAAACCCCTTATTGAGCAGCGTGGCGCTGTCAATGGTGATTTTCGCGCCCATCTTCCAGGTGGGATGGCGCAGTGCGTCCGCGGGCGTCACCCGCTCCAGCTGTTCGGGTGTACAGGCGTAGAACGGCCCGCCGCTCGCGGTGATCAGCAAACGACGGAACGGGGTGTCCGCCCGGAAATGCAATGCCTGCCAAAGCGCGGAATGCTCGCTGTCCACCGGCAGTAACCGCACCCCTGCCCCCTTGATTTTTCTTGTCATCAACTCGCCGCCGCAGACGAGCGTCTCTTTGTTCGCCAGCGCCACGTCCTTGCCCGCGTCCGCCGCGGCAAGGGAGTATTTCAGCCCCGCAAAGCCCGTCGCGGCGATCACCGCCGTCTGACCGTATCCGACCGCCTCTTCCGCCGCCTGTTTTCCGCCGGCAAAACGCACGCCCGCGGGAATCCGGTCCCGGATGCTCTCCGCCGCCTTTTCGTCTGCCAGCGCGGCATATTCGGGCCGGAATTCCTCCACCTGTCTTAAAAAGAGTTCCGCCGAACTGTTTGCCGCCATGGCCGCAATGCGGAATCTGTCCCCGTGACGCCGCACCACCGAACAGGTCTGCATACCGATAGACCCGGTTGAACCGATCAGACTGATGGATTTCATCGGCTGTCCTCCCTTCCCGGTCCCTTCCGGGATACAAAAGCCCGAAAGGCGTCCCCGAAGAGCGCCTTTCCTTTTTTCTTTGGTGTTCGTAATGAATCTCTGCGATTTTACGGCGGTATGTTTTTCGCTATCCGCAGTTTCCGTTTTTCGGTTTCCGTTTTTTTAGTTTACGCAACCGCGTGCAGAATTATAAATGCAAGATACACCGTGACGGCGGCAAACTGCGTCCCGTCAATCCGGTCGAGAATCCCGCCGTGACCGGGCATCAGCCTACCCATGTCTTTGATGTCCGCTTTGCGCTTGATACAGCTTTCGACGAGATCGCCGAATTCGGTCGCCGCGGCGGCCAGCAGGCCGATCAGAAGGTACACGGGGAGCCAGATCGCCATATCGTCAAAACTGCCCGCGACGGCGTTATAAGCAAAATACAGAATCGCGGCGCCGACAATTCCGCCGACCAGTCCGCCGATTCCGCCGATCACCGTCTTGTTGGGGCTGACGACCGGCGCCATCTTTTTGGGAAATTTACCTTTAAGAAACCGCCCGAACACATAGGCCAGGGAATCGGCGAACGGGGAAATCACGAAGATGAACAGAATGGCGAGATCGGAATTGAGCGCAAACCGTGCGAGCGTTTCGCTCCCCTCGATATGATTGGCAAGGGTCAGAAGCGCAAGCAGCAGGGTGGGATACACCGCGCACAAAAACGCAACCCCGAGATTTTCGGGCGTCGTCTCTTCATGCCGGGCGACCAGCAGGGAAAGAAGCGCCACCGCCGCCGCAAAGAAACAGATCGCCGCCGCCTGGACGCCGAAGCCCGAAAACTCCTCCGAGAGCGCGCAGGCGGGAATACACGCCGCCGCAAAAGCGAACACGACGATTTTTTCCGCGCGCGTGATGCGCTCTTTCATCGCGCGGGTCATCTCAAACGTGCCGATGAGGGCAAACGCATAAATGAGCGCGTCGAAACACAGATCGCTCACGAAAATTTTGAGCAGAAAGAAAACGAGCAGAACCGCGATATAGCAGCTACCCGTGATCAACCGGATTTTCATACTTTTTTGTTTTTCTCCTCTTCGCGGCACTGTTCGTCGGTTTTGCCGAACCGCCGCGTGCGCCGCCCGTATTCCGCGATCGCCTCGTCCAAATCCGCGTCGGAAAATTCGGGGAACATCTTGTCGGAAAAATAGAACTCCGCATACGCCGCCTGATAGAGCAGGAAATTGGAGATCCGCCGCTCTTTCCCCGTGCGGATGACGAGATCGGGATCGGGCTGGCCGCCCGTATAGAGCAGCTTTGCAAAACTTTCCTCCGTGACCGTCTCCCCCCGCATCACGGCAAGATTCGCCGCGCGAACGATTTCCGCACGGCTGCCGTAAGCCAGCGCCACATTGATTCCGCGCCCCCGGTACTCCGCGGATTCGGCTTCCGAATCCGCGATGATTTTCCGCACGTCCTCAGGCAGGAGAGAGGTATCGCCGAGAACGCGGAGCCGGACTCCGCGTTCACAGATTTTCTTCATATATTCCCGGAAATGTTTGCGGATGAGCTGATACAGCCCTTCCAGTTCCTCCGCCGGGCGCTGCAGATTTTCCGTGGACAGCGCATACACGGTGACGTAATCGACGCCGAGGTCGAACGCGTGTTCCAGAAGCCCGATCATCCGCTCCATGCCCTGTCTGTGTCCGAACGAACGCGGCATCAGCCGGCGTTTTGCCCAACGGCCGTTCCCGTCCATGATAATGGCGATATGACGGGGAAAACGCGATTTATCCCCCTCTGTGGTATTCCTGTTCATGGCTCAGATAGACATCAGCTCTTTCTCTTTCGCGGAAATCACCGATTCCAGTTTCCCCATAGCGCCGGAAACCGTCTTTTCGACATCCGCTTCGCAGGCCGAGAAATCGTCCTCGGACAGCTCCTTCGCCGTCTTCATCTTTTTGAGCCCGTCCAGCGCGTCGCGGCGGGTGTTGCGGATCGCGACTTTCGCGTCCTCGCCCATGCGCTTGATCTGTTTGACCAGCTCTTTACGGCGCTCCTCCGTCATCACGGGGAACACAATGCGGATGACATTGCCGTCGTTGGTGGGCGTCAGGCCCAGATTGGACTGCAGAATCGCCTTTTCCACCGCTTTGAGCAGGGATTTGTCCCAGACGCTGATCTGCAGGCATCTGGCGTCCAGAGCGGTGATATTGCCCAGTTCGATCAGCTTGCTCATGCCGCCGTAAGCCTCCACTTCCACCCGATCGAACACATGCGGATTCGCACGTCCCGCGCGGATCACCGCATATTCTCCTTCCAGCACGGAAATGGTCTTTTCCGTCTTGTCTTCCAGCTCCAGCATGAGTTCTTCCACTTTTTCGTTGTCGATCATAATCTGTCTCCTTATTCTGCTCTTTATTTCCGGTCTTTATCGCATGCCGCTCAGACGGTGATCACCGTTCCGAGTTCTTCGCCGCAGACGGCGCGGACGATCGAACGATTCTCGTCCAGCCCGAACGCCAGCGTGGGCACATTGTTTTCCATACACATCGTCGCCGCGGTGAAATCGATGACTTTCAGACCGCGGTTGATGATCTCCGAATAGGTCAGCCTGTCATATTTTTTCGCATACGGATTGATCTTGGGATCGGAGTCGTAAATGCCGTCGACGTTCTTTGCCATCAACAGGATATCCGCCCCCGTTTCGCAGGCACGGAGCGCCGCCGCCGTATCCGTCGAGCAGTAGGGATTGCCCGTTCCGCAGGCAAAAATGACAATCCGCCCTTCTTCAAAATGCCGGATGGCTTTTCTCAGAATAAAGGGTTCGGCCAGCGACACCATATTCAGCGCCGTCTGTACGCGCACGGGCACGCCGCGCTGTTCGATGGCGTCCATCATCGCGAGAGAGTTCATCACGGTGGCGAGCATTCCCATATGATCGGCCGTAGTGCGGTCCATCTTCGTACCCTGGCGCCCCCGCCAGAAGTTTCCGCCGCCGATCACCAGCCCCACTTCCACGCCCATGGCATGAACCTCGACGATCTGATCGACTACGCCCGCGATGACGTCCTGATTGAGGCCGAAGCCCTTCTCCCCCGCCAGCGCTTCTCCCGAAAGTTTCAAAAGTATCCTCTTGTACTTGGGCTGCATACCTATCCTCCGCAGTACTTTTTCGATTTTTTCTATTATAGCATATTTCTCGCAATAAATCTATAAGAAAACGCAAAAAACTCTACGCTTTTTCGGATATTTTTATTTTTTGTTCTTCCCGCCCGGTTCCGGAGTCTTTTTCTCCGTTTTCCCTTCCTTTCTCTCCCGAAAATTCCGGTCCCGTTCCGCCCGTCCTTTTTGAATACGGTTCTATATACAATTTTATATGCAGTCGGTTTTTTCCGGCATTATATTGCCGTCATCAAACCCCTGGGTCAGGCTTCTGTTTCTCTTCCGTTTTTCCGGACAAAACTTCGTCCGGTTTCCAAAGCCCTTTCCGGAGCAGGAACAGCAAGATTCCCGACAGTATCGCCGCAAGCAGCGCCGTCAGCGCAAAATTCAGCCAGAGCCCCGTCAGGCGCAGTTTCCAGAGCATTCCGATCCACGCCACGGGAAAGACGAAAGCCGTGGAAACGGAGATCAATGCGGCAGGCAGGGCTTTTTCCACCGCCAGCATATAGCTTTGTGTGGCAAAGGAAAACCAGCGGGTGAGATAGGTGAGCGCAAACAGCCGCACCGCCTGTTCCGTCTCCGCCGCAAAGTCCGGCCTTTCCGCCAGATTTTCGAGGAACAGCCCGGCGATCGCGTCCGGGAAGCAGACGAGTACAACCGCGGCAGCCGCGGAAACCGCCGCCGCACCGATAAAGCAACATCTTTCAATGGCGCGCACGCGGGAATACTTACCCTCTCCCCAGTTATACCCAACGGCGGGCTGCAGAGAATCGCACATACCGTACAATAACGGCTGCACAAATCCATCCGCATACATCAGAACGCCGTAAATATTCACCGCGTCCTCTCCGCCCCAGCGCAGAAGGAGCGTGTTCATGAGAATAGACGTCACCCTGCCCGCAATGTTGTTGAGAAAATTGGGACTTCCGCAAGTGACGATTTCACGGATAAGTCTGCCGTGAAAGCGGGGCCGGCGAAACCGAAGCTGCAATTTTTTCGCGGCAAAGGGCGCCGTGGCAATGACGGCACAGATCATCATGCTGAGACAGGTGCCGAGCGCCGCGCCCCGGATATCCGTGCGAAAGACAAACAGGAACAGAGCTTCCAGCCCCGCGCTCATCACCGACATCAGGATGTTCAGGAACATACTGAACCGTATTTTTCCGCAGATGCGCAGATAATTGTCCATAGCAAAGACAATGGTGGTGACGGGTGAGCATACGGCATACACCCGCAAATAGCGCACCGCGAGCAAAGCGGTGTTCCCCTCCGCACCCATCATGCCGATGAGGGCGGGCGCCAGGACATAGAGCAGGGCCCCCGTCGCCGCCCCCGTCACGACGATCATCAGGCAGGAGCAGGAAAAGATATTGTTCGCCTCTTCCTCCTGCTTTCTGCCGAGATTGACGGAGATGGGCACCGCCGAACCCACGCCGATCAGGTCGGCCAGCGCAAAATTGACGATGACGAAGGGAAAGGCGAGATTGAGCGCCGCAAAAGAGGAATTTCCCAGCACATGCCCGACAAAAATCCCGTCCAGCAATTGATACAAGGCAGAAGCCAGCATACTGACCGCCCCGGGCAGGGAAGCGATGAAGAACAATTTCACCGGTCTTGTGGCAGAAAATAACTTTTTATAATTCATACTTTATTTTTCCTCGGAACAGATCGCATTTTTCCTTTCCGGCCCGCGTCCGGGACAAAAACCCGTTCGCAGCCGTCCGGTTACAAACGTCAGTCCCCGCAAACTCATCCGCATCCCCCGGGAGGCTGTTTCATCTTTTTTCGGTTTCAAAACCGCCCCTGCGGCCATTCCGCCCTGCGGCGGCGCAACGAGAAAGCGGCGCGCCACAAATCCGCGACGCGCCGCCGAAACTTCCGTTCAATCGGTTTTACGGCTTTCCGGCAGGAAAACCGGATGAAAAATTTATTTCTTCATCGCAGCGACCTGTTTGGCCACTTCCGCATTGAGGTCCTCGCTCTTCTTTTCAAGGCCTTCGCCCATCACATAGAACACGAAACGGTTGATGGAAAGCGCGCCCGCCGCTTTCAGAAGATCGTTCACCGTCTTCTTGTCGTCCTTGATGAACGCCTGTCTCAAAAGGCAGTTTTCCTCATAGTATTTCTTGATGCGGCCCTGCACCATCTTTTCGGCAATCGCTTCGGGTTTTCCTTCATTGATAGCCTGCTGTTTCAGCACTTCCTTCTCCTTCGCGAGGGTTTCTTCGGAAACCTCTTCTTCGGTGAGGTAAGCGGGTTTGGTGAACGCAATCTGCAACGTGATTTCGTGCGCGGTTTCTTTCGCAGTTTCCGTCTCTTCGCCGTTCATGTCCAGCATAACGCCCAGCTTGCCGCCGAGGTGGATGTAGCTTGCCAGGAAGCCTTCCGTCTTATAAACGGTGAATCTTCTCACCGCGATCTTCTCGCCGATGACCGCGATCTGGCTCTTCAGATATTCTTCCACCGCTTCGCCGCTTTCCGTCTTGCAGGCGAGAAGAGCCTGCACGTCCGCGGGGTTTTCCTTCGCCACGATCTTCGCGATCTCGGTGGCGATCTCCGTGAAGCGGGGATTCTTGGCCACGAAATCCGATTCGCAGTTGAGCTCGATCAGAACGCCCGTCTTGCCCTCTTTATAGCAGGCGACAATGCCTTCCGCCGCGATGCGGGAAGCCTTTTTATCCGCTTTGGCGATTCCCCGTTCTCTCAGGAGATCGGCGGCTTTCGCCATATCCCCGTCGGCGTCCGTAAGCGCTTTTTTGCAATCCATAACCCCGGCGCCCGTCTTTTCGCGGAGCGCCATGACGTCCTTTGCCGTAAATGCCATAATTCTTTTCTCCTTTTTCCGAAATTTCCGAAACCCTTACGCGTTCTCTTCCGTCGCAGGTTCGTCCGCCGCCGCAACCACTTCTTCAATGGATTCGGGCTCTTTCTCTTCCGTTTCCTGTACGGGAGCGAGCGCTTCGGCGCCCTGGTTCGCCTCGATGACCGCGTTGGCAATCACGGACGAAATGAGTTTGATCGCGCGGATTGCGTCGTCGTTTCCGGGAATCACATAATCGATCACGTCGGGATCGCAGTTGGTATCGGTGATGGCGACGACGGGGATCCCCGCTTTGCGCGCTTCTTTCACCGCAATTTCTTCATTGTGCGGATCGACGACAAACATGACGCCGGGCATGGACTTCATCTTCTTGATGCCGCCCAGATTGGTCTGGAGCTTGCCCATCTCCTTTTTGAGGAGCATGACTTCTTTTTTGGGAAGAAGGTCAAATTCCCCGTCCGCTTCCATTTTTTCCAGCTTTTCCAGTCTCTCCACGCGGGAGCGCATGGTCTTGAAGTTGGTGAGGCAACCGCCCAGCCAACGGGAGTTCACATAGAACTGTCCGCAGCGTTCCGCTTCTTCCTTGATCGCGTCCTGCGCCTGCTTCTTGGTGCCGACGAACAGAACGGTTTTGCCGGCCTTGACGCTGTCGCAGACAAATTTGTACGCGTCCTCGATGAGCGCGGCGGTGAGCTGCAAATCGATGATGTGGATGTCGTTTCTCGCCGCAAAGATGTACTTCTTCATCTTGGGGTTCCACTTTCTCGTCTGGTGTCCGAAATGGACGCCCGCTTCCAGGAGCTGCTTCATAGTGATGACTGCCATAATTCAATCCTCCGTTTTTCCTCCCCGTCCCGCGTTACGGCCGCAACGATATCCGCATTGAAAGATTTTACGGACACGGAATGCGCGCGGAATCCGGGTGTGAATTTTCAGCGTTACTATTTTAGCATATCGCCGCACGCTTGGCAAGTTATTTTAAGCGGAATCGGCAATTTTTTCCGGAAAAAACGCGCTTTTTTTGCCGTTTTTTCAATTTCTTCCGCCCGAATCGTACTTTTCCCGGGCTCCTGTCCCCCACCCGGAGCTTTCTCCCGTCCGCCTTATCCCTTTCTGCCCGACCGGGACGCCCGAAACGGCCGGATACGGCTTTGCGCGGTTTTATGCGGGCGCATATTGGCTGTTATAGAGTTTCGCGTAAAATCCGCCCTCTTCCAGTAGCCGCGCATGCGTCCCCACGTCCACGATTTTGCCGCGGTCCACGGCCAGAATCATATCCGCGTTGACGATGGTGGACAACCGGTGCGCGATGACAAAGCAGGTTTTTCCCTTCATCAGCCTGTCCATGGCCTTCTGAATGAGAATTTCGGTGCGGGTATCCACATTGGACGTGGCCTCGTCCAGAATGAGCAGCGGACGATCGGACAAAAAGGCGCGCGCGATGGTGAGAAGCTGTTTCTGTCCGCCCGAAAGCGCCGTGGCGTCGTCGATCACCGTATCATACCCTTTCGGCAGCAATCGGATAAACCGGTCGCAATAGGCCGCACGGCACGCCGCCTCCACCTGTTCTCGGGTCACTCCTTCCCTGCCGTAGGCGATATTCTCGTACACGGTGCCTTCAAACAGCCAGGTATCCTGCAAAACCATGGAAAATTTATCCCGCACGGCCTCGCGGCGACACGCTTCGATGTTCTGTCCGTCGATTTCGATGTGTCCCGACACGGGGTCGTAAAACCGCATGAGCAGATTGACGATCGTCGTCTTTCCCGCTCCCGTCGGTCCCACAATCGCCACTTTCTGCCCCGCCTTCACCGAAAAGGATAGGTGTTCGATGAGCGGCTTTTCCGGCGTATAGGAAAAGCCGACGTCGCAGAATTCCACGTTCCCCTCCGTCCGCGCGGGCAACAGCAGGGTCTCCGTCGTCATTTCTTCCTGATCGAGAAATCCGTACACTTCTTTCGCGGCCGAACCGAAATGCTGAATAGAGGAAAGTCCGTTGGCGATCTGCATGAGCGGCGAAGAAAAATTTTTCGCATACAGAACCACCGTGACCACGGCGGCCACCCCGACCGTGCCGCGGACGGCGAGAATCCCGCCCAGCAGGCAAACGGCGATGAAAGAAAAATGATTGGTAAACGCAATGACGGGCTGAACCACCGACGACAGAAAGACCGCGCGGCGATTCAGCCGCACCAGTTCGCCGTTGATCGCGGCGTGCTTTTCTTTCATCGTCTCTTCCATGTTGTAGCTCTTCACCGTCTCAATGCCGCCGTACGTCTCTTCCACGCAGGAATACAACTGTTCGTAGCTCTTCCACAGCCGGTCGTAATAACGCATGCTCCGCTTTGCCAGAGCGGTGGAAAAAGCGGCGGAAAGCGGGACCAGCAACACCACCGCCAGCGCCATCAGCCAGTTTTCCAGAAACAGCATCACCCCCATGGCGATCAGCTGCAATCCGCCCATGAGCAACACGTCGATCGCCTCGTGAATGGAATTTCCCATCATGGATACGTTGTTGTTCACGCGGGCGAGAATCTCCCCCGTCGTCGTGCGGTCGAGATAGGACACGGGCAGGCGTGAAATCTTATCCGCCATCGCAATTCTCAGTTCGCAGGTAACGCGCCGGGACACCGCCTGATTGAGCGTATACATTTTCAGCCAGGAAAACAGCGAATACACGGCATACACCGCCGCGAGCAGGACCAGCGGTTTTGCCAGCTCCTTCAAAAGCGAAGCAACCTCTCCCGTCCCCTCGTTCGCAAAATCGTTGATCTGTCCGATAATTCCGCCGATCAACTGCGGGGACAGAATGTTGCAGCCAATGATGATCAAAGCCATGCCCACCACCGACAACAGCCGAAACCTGATTTTCCTCAAGTCTTCGAGCATGCGTCTGAGCATACTGCCTCGGACCGGGCGCTTCCCGGAATCGCCGCCGGCTTCCTTTTTATTTGCGCCCCCGAGGCTCTTTTTTGATTTCTCTCCGCGCTTTTCACGCCTTTCACGCCTTTCGCGCTTTTCCGCCGCCCGGCTGTTTTTGTCATCCGACACAGCCGTTCTTGTTTCCGGCATTTCAGACATTTCCGGCATTTATGACACCTCCTCTTTTGCCCGGCAGAATCAGCGGGTCTGGGAAAGATAAATTTCCCGATAGACTTCACAGCGCGCCGACAGCTCCTCATGCGAACCGAAGTCCTCGATTTTCCCGTTTTCAAACACATAGATCCTGTCGCAGGTCATCGCCGTCGCCACGCGCTGGGTGACGATGATCTGCGTTTTCCCGCAAAGCCGCTCGTTCAGCCTCCCGCGCAGTCTGGATTCCGTCATAAAATCCAGAGCCGAAAAACTGTCGTCGAATATGTACACGGCCGCGGGTTTCAAAATGGCGCGGGCGATGGCGAGGCGCTGTTTCTGCCCGCCCGAAAGATTGCCGCCCCGCTGGGTGACGGGATAGCCGAGCCCCTCTTTCTGCCCTTCGGCAAACTCCCGAAGCTGCGCGTCCCCGAGCGCTTTCCACACTTCTTCATCGCTTACCTGCCTGCCGGCGACGACATTTTCGCGCACCGTTCCCGAAAAGATGGTATCTCTCTGCAATACGCAGCTGACATTTTCGCGAATTCTCTTTTCGCTCATCTGCCGGGAATCGATTCCGTCAAAACACAATTCCCCGGACGCGGGAGAAGCGAGCCCGAGCAGCAACCTCACCAGCGTGCTTTTCCCGGAACCCGTCCCGCCGATCACCGCGATTTTTTCTCCGGGAGAAATGTGCATGTCGATTTCCGAAAGCGCGTCCCCTTCACTGCCCGGATACCGATAGGAGACCCCTTTCAGCGCAATTTCTCCGCGCAGGAGCGGCTGGCCGGCGTCCCGCGCGGGCGGAACGGAGGGCGCGTCGAGCACTTCGCTGAGCCGCGCGCAGTTCACGCGGAAACGCGGCACTTCGGAAATGGAGAAGGACACCGTCAGAAATCCGGACATAATCATACCCACGTATTCGATGACGGCAAGAATCCCGCCGACGGTGAGGCGGGTGCCCGGAAGAGAAATGCGCACCGCACCCACGCAAAGGATGATCACGACGGCCAGATTGAGCAGGAACATACACACCGGACTGATCAGCCCCGCCCGGATATTCGCGCGGATGATGTTGTCCGCCATGACGTGCGTCGCCCGATCGATCTTTTTCTGTTCCTCCGGCTCCCGGTTAAACGCGCGGACCACCCGGATCCCCGTCAACCGGCTCCGGATGAGCGCATTCTGCTTGTCCATGTATTCGTCCGAGCGCTTCCACAGCGCGTGAATTTTTCCGGAAACCGCCATCACCACGACAAACAGCACGGGCACAAATGCAAAGAGAATGACCGCCAGCACCCAGTCCTTCCGGAACGCCAGCACCGTGCCCAGAATCAATGTGAACGGAATGGCGGACAGCGCGCTCATCAGCGTGTTGATCACGTCGCCGATCCTGTCCGCGTCCTCGATCGAACGGGTGATCAGCGCGCCCGTTCCGATCTTTCCGAATTCGTCCATAGGCAAAGAATTTGCCTTCGCGTAAATTTCCGCGCGAAGTTCCCCGCAAAATTCCGCCACGGCGTCCTGGCCGATTTTGTATGCGGCCACCACCAGTCCCGCGTAAGCGACCGCGACCCCCGCCATGATCGCGCAAGTCCTGTACACATACCCGAGATCCTTTTCGTTGATCCCGTAGTCCACGATGTTCGTCATCAGCGTGGGCAAAGCCACCGAACAGACCGTGGACAATACCAGCAAAACGAACGCCGCTCCCAGCGGCGCCCGGTATTTTTTCAATCGTCTGAATATATTTCTCATAGGCAAGTCCATCGCGCCCGCGCAATTTTTCCGGAAGTTGCCGCAGTTTTGCGATTTTTCCGCGGTCTCGCAGTTTTCGCGCGCCGCGCACTTTTGCATACTTTCTGCTCTTTTTAAGTCCTACCCGCACCCTCCCGAGGCGCCCGGGTTTTTCTTCGGATTTCCCTGTGCCGCAGGCAGGGTTGTATCGACCGGAAAAACAGCTCAGTCCTCGGCCGGGCCCGCCCCGGTATCGGGGGACATGGAGCCGACGCCGATCAGATTGTCGACCGGAAGCGAAAACAGCACGCCGCCCGCGTCCGTTTTCAGTCCCGCCGTCTCCTGAATCGCGCGCATGATGGGCAGTTTCCCCTCGCATTTGGTGAGAATGATGAGAATTTCCGTCTCCTGTTGCAGGGTGACCCCGATCAGCTGTTCCGCCTTGCGGTTGTTCAGCGTCAT
This sequence comes from Candidatus Scatosoma pullistercoris, assembly GCA_018714725.1. Classification (GTDB taxonomy): domain Bacteria; phylum Bacillota; class Clostridia; order Christensenellales; family Borkfalkiaceae; genus Scatosoma; species Scatosoma pullistercoris. The sequence continues at coordinate 632 of DVMZ01000006.1, read as the reverse complement.
GGCCTTGATCAGCGTTCCGCCCGCCGCGCCGGCCTCCCGGGCGGCGTTCATCGCCTCGTCCGCATAGCCGCTTTCCACAGCCGCCACAATCAGATCGTATTTTCTCGTTTCCGCAGTCATTCTTCCTTCCCTCCCGTTGGATTTGTCCTGAAGCGCTCCTTTCAGAAGCCCGTTCGCCACAATCGAAGACACCCCCGTCAGCGGCAGCGTAAAACAGATGCCCTTGCCGACGAGGTATAATTCCATTTCCTTCTGTATCCCGTCTAAAATCGCCTTTTCCGCACTCTCGGGAATCAGTGAAATAATCACCTGTTTTTCGCTTTCGCCCAGACCCAGGTAATCGAGTACGGCTGTCCGCGCGGTGCCGTATCCCTCGAAAGAATAGCTGAGCGCCGCCCCCACCGAATTGCAGATTTCCGCGACCTCCGCTCCGTCTCCGGAAGCGACCACGCCGACCAGCAGTTTCAGCCGGGGCCGTGCGTTCCGCCCGCCGTCCTTTTCCCTGCCGCGGGCATTCTCTTTGTCTCTGATCCGTCCGGTCACCCGGCGAAGCGTTTTTCCGCCCACCGGCCAACGCGCCGATTTTTCCGTCCCTTCCATATCAATCCACCTCGTATTCGATGATATCGTCT
>DVMZ01000071.1 GCA_018714725.1 Candidatus Scatosoma pullistercoris | reverse complement strand
TATGTCGGCGGCAGCAGGAAAGAAAATCGGGAAAAGAAAGCGGGCTACCGCCCCAAAGCGCCGAAAAGCGGAAAAAATGGGCTAAAAAAGAGGAAAACCGGGGACCGGAGCCCCGAAAACCGAAAAAAAAGAGAAATTGCGCCAAAACGCTGTACTTTTTTTAGCTTTTGTAGTATAATGAGTAAGTAAGTAAAAACAACAGCGCGCGTGCGCTCTCGCGCACGCGCGCGAACGGGAGTTGAAAATGGCGGAAAGAGTGGAAGGCGAATACGGCGCCGAACAAATTCAGGTACTGGACGGACTGGAGCATATCCGGAAACGCCCGGGTATGTACATCTCTTCGACGGACGCGAAGGGGTTGCATCACCTCGTACACGAAGTGGTGGACAATTCCATCGACGAAGCGCTGGCGGGATACTGCACGCACATCGAAGTGACGCTCAACCCGGACGGGAGCTGCACGGTGCAGGACAACGGGCGGGGTATTCCCACGGACATTCATCCGAAAGAGGGGATTTCGACGCTGGAAGTCGTGTTCACGAAGGTGAACGCGGGCGGAAAATTCGGCGGCGATTCGGGCTACAAGGTGTCCAGCGGCCTGCACGGCGTCGGGGTCAAGGCGGTGAACGCCCTCTCCGAATGGCTGGAAGCCGAAGTCTACCAGAACGGCCACATCTACAAGCAGGTGTACAACCGCGGCGTGCCTCAGCGCTCCGTGGCGATCGTCGGCGATACGGACATCACGGGGACAAAAGTCACCTTTATGCCCGACGACGAGATTTTTGAGACGACCGTGTTCAATTACGACGCCCTCAAAGGGCGGCTCCGGGAACTCGCCTATCTCAACAAGGGGCTGAGAATCACGCTGGAAGACAAGCGCCCGGGCGAGGAGAAGAAGGATTCCTTCTGTTATGAGGGCGGTATCCGCTCGTTCGTCGAGGAGCTCAACAAGAACCGCGACGAAGTGCTCTTTCCTCAGCCGGTGTATTTCGAGGAAACGGACGGGGACACCGTCTGCGAAGTGGCGATTCAGTATAACGAGAGCTACAACGAAGTCATTTACAGCTATGCCAACAACGTGAACACCATCGACGGCGGCACGCACGTGGAGGGGCTGAAAATGGCGCTGACCAAAGTTATCAACGACGCGGGCAGAAAGCTGAACATCCTCAAAGAGAGCGACAAACTCACGGGCGAGGACGTCCGGGAGGGCATCACGGCGGTGGTGTCCGTCAAGCTCATCAACGCGCAGTTCGAGTCGCAGACCAAGGACAAGCTGAACAACAGCTCCATCCGCGCGTTCGTCAATAAGTGCGTCACCGAGCACATGGGTACCTTCCTCGAAGAAAATCCCGCCGTCGCGCGGGAGCTGGTGCTGCGCTGTATCACGGCGCAGAAAGCGCGGGACGCGGCGCGCAACGCGCGGGAACTCACCCGCAGAAAAGGGGTGCTGGAAAGCAGTACCCTGCCCGGCAAACTGGCGGATTGTTCCGACCGCCGTCCGGAGCTGTGCGAGATTTATATCGTCGAGGGGGACTCGGCAGGCGGTACGGCGAAACAGGGCCGCGACCGGCGGTTCCAGGCGATTCTGCCCCTGCGCGGCAAAATCCTCAACGTGGAGAAAGTGCGGCTCAACCGCGTGCTTGAAAACGAGGAAATCAAGTCGATGATCACGGCGTTCGGCTGCGGCATTCTCGACGATTTCGACGAGAGCAAACTGCGCTACGACCGCATCATCTCCATGACCGATGCCGATGTGGACGGCGCGCATATCCGCATTCTGCTGTTCACCTTCCTCTTCCGGTTCATGCGCCCGCTCATCGAGCACGGGCACGTCTATTCGGCCAAGCCGCCCCTCTACAAGGCGACCAGCAAGGGCAGAGAGGACTATCTCTACACCGAAGAGGAGAAGATCGCCTATGACGCCGCGGCGACCTCCAAAGTGGAATACCAGCGCTACAAAGGTCTCGGAGAAATGAGCAAGGAACAGCTCTGGGACACGACGATGAACCCCGCCACCCGCACTCTGGTGCGCGTGACGATGGAGGATGCCGCCGAAGCGGATCAGATGTTCGCCATGCTCATGGGCGAAAATCCGGAACTGAGGAGAAAGTTCATCGAGGAGAACGCCTCCCTCGTTACCGATCTCGACATCTGACCTTTTGCGCCGCCCCTCCCCTGTATTTTTTACCGATATTTTGAAAAGATAGGGGCAGGGTTGCGATGAACGGAAAGAGGCGGAAGGAGAGCAGAAGGGCAGACAAAGGCGCGTCGGGCGCGCACGAAGAAAAAAGCAGGATCCGAAAGAAAGGATAAGGAGAAATTATGGCTAAGAAGGAAACGAGTCCGGAGCTGACCGAGGAGTTCAAAAAGACCCTTGCGATGACGAAGATGCTGGACGTGGAGGTGGACGAAGAGCTGAAGCGTTCGTTCATCGCGTATGCGATGGCAGTCAACAAATCGAGGGCGATTCCCGACGTGCGGGACGGACTCAAACCGGTGCACCGGAGAATTTTGTTCTCCATGCACGAAATGGGGCTGTACAACGACAAATCGTACAGAAAGTGCGCGCGTATCGTCGGGGATACGCTGGGTAAATATCACCCGCACGGCGACATTTCGGTGTACGACGCGCTGGTGCGTCTCGCGCAGGATTTCACGATCAATTTCCCGCTGGTGGACGGGCACGGCAACTTCGGAAGCGTGGACGGCGATCCCGCCGCGGCCATGCGTTATACAGAGGCGAGGCTGTCCAAACTGGCGGCGGAAATGCTCCGCGACCTCGATAAGGAGACGGTGGATTTCATCCCCAACTTCGACGGCAACGAACAGGAACCCGTCGTATTGCCCGCGCGCTTTCCCAACCTGCTCGTCAACGGTTCGGACGGCATCGCGGTGGGTATGGCGACGAACATTCCGCCGCACAATCTCGCCGAGGTCATCGACGGCACGGTGGCGATGATCGACAATCCCGAAATCACGGTGGACGAGCTGATGCAGTACATCCCCGCCCCCGACTTCCCGACGGGCGGCATCATCATGGGCCGCAGCGGTATCCGCCAGGCCTATCGCACCGGCCAGGGCAAGATCGTCATCCGTTCCAAGTGCGAAATCGAGGATTACGGCACGGGCGGCAACGCGCGTCAGCGGATCGTCGTCACGGAAATCCCCTATCAGGTCAACAAAGCGCAGCTCATCAAGACGATCGCGGACATGGTCAAGGACAAGCGGCTGGAAGGCATTTCGGACATCCGCGAGGAATCCGACCGCGACGGCATGCGCATCGTCATCGAATGCAAGAAGGACGCCAACGCGCAGGTGGTGCTCAATACGCTGTACAAGCGCACCAATCTGCAGGTTTCGGACGGAATCATCATGCTGGCGCTGGTGGAAAACGGCACCGAGCCCAGAACCCTCAATCTCTGCGAAATTCTGCGCTACTACCTCGAACATCAGAAAGAAGTGATCGTGCGCCGGACGAAGTTCGACCTCAACAAGACGGAAGAGAGGGCGCACATCGTGGCGGGGCTGGTGCTGGCGCTGGCCAATATCGACGAAGTCATCAGAATCATAAAGGAATCGGCGGATAAGTTCGCCGCCTGCGCCCGCCTGACGGAAGCGTTCGAGCTGGACGACAAACAGGCGAACGCCATTCTTGAAATGCGCTTGCAGCGGCTCACTTCCCTCGAAGTGGAAAAGCTCAGAGAGGAACTGGCGCAGCTGGAAGCGACGATCGCCGACCTCAAGGATATTCTCGCGCACGAGAGCCGGGTGATGGCGATCATCCGTTCCGATCTCCTCGACATCAAAAACCGCTATCCTTCGCCGAGAAAGACGGAAATTTCCGTCGATTACGGCTCCATTGAGGAGGCGGACCTCATCGACAGGGAGGACGTCGTCATTTCCCTCACCCATACGGGGTACATCAAGCGCCTGCCCGTGTCCGAATACAAAGCGCAGGGCCGCGGCGGCATGGGCGTCACCGCGCACCGCCCCAAGGACGAGGACTATGTGGAAAAGATGTTCATCTGCTCCACGCACGACGACATTCTGCTCTTCTCGTCGCTGGGCAAGGTGTATTCGGTGAAGGGGTACGAAATCCCCGAAGCCAACCGCACCGCCCGCGGCCGCGCCGTGGTCAATATCGTCCGGCTGGACCAGGGCGAAAAGATCGAATCGGTGCTGCCCGTCAAGGAGGGCGACGGCGGCTATATCGTCATCGCCACCAAGAAAGGGGTCATCAAAAAGACGACCACCAAGGAATACGAGCGCATTCCCAAGAACGGCAAAATCGCCATCCGCATGCAGGAAGGGGACGAACTCATTTCCGTGCAGTTCACGACGGGCGAGAACGAAATTATCGTCGCGTCCCGCGAGGGCAAGTGCGTGCGCTTCCATGAATCGTGCGTGCGCGCGATGGGCCGCACGGCGGCGGGCGTGAGGGCCATGCGCCTGGCCGAGGGGGACGAACTGGTCGATATGCTGGTCGTCAATCCCGAATACGATATCTTCACGCTCACGTCCAAGGGCTACGGCAAGCGCACTTCGGTGGAGGACTACCGCTTGCAGGGCCGCGGCGGCAAGGGGATCAAAGCGGGCGTGTTCAACGAAAAGACGGGCTATCTCGTCAATATGAAACTGGTGTCCGACGAAAACGACATCATGATCATCACGACGGGCGGCACGATCATCCGCATGCACGCCGATTCGATCAGCCGTATCGGCAGGGCGACCCGCGGCGTGCGCGTCATGAACGTCAAGGACAGCCTCGTGGCGACCGTGGACGTCACCGAGCGGGACGACGAAGCGGAAACCGCCGCTCCCGAAGAGACCGCGGCCGACCTCTCTCCCGAGGAGCTGACGGAGGGTGCCGAAACTCTGGAAGAAGAGGAAGGCGCGGACGACGCGGAAACGGAATCCGAAGAAGCCGAAGAAACGGAAGGAGCCGAAGAAACGGAAGGAGCCGAAGAAACAGAAGAACCTGAATCGGGAGATTCTTCCGACGAAGAATAAAATCCGAAAATATCCGCCCGTCTCCCGAATATAGGAGACGGGCGGATTGTACTTGTGCATAGTTTTCCGCATGGCAGGCACAGGCCTTGGAAGAATATGGGGGATATCACGGATATAAGAAAGGAAGCGGAAAACTCCGCCGGGCGAGCCGTCGTTGAAACGGTATTGCCTATACATGGCGATGAATTGTCGGAATAAGTGCGACATTTTGTAAGAGTTTCTTCAAACGGCCGTTTGTCTTTTTTATCGAAAAACCGTGCCGCGCGAATTTTTCGCGCGGCACGGTTTTAATGATTCGCCGTCGGGGTTATTCCTCGCCGGTTCTATTCCTCGGCGGGATTGAACATATCGAAGAACCGGAGGAGCATGGAGGAGACGGGAATGGCCGCCTGCACGATGACGATCATGAGCAGGAGCTGCGTCAGGTTGAAATGCAGATTTCCCCAACCCGCATAGACGATATTGCCCAGAACCGGCACGGCGAGCACGGTGATACACAGCGCGGCCATCGTACCCCACAGCACCGCGCGGATGAGATTGAGCGGCTGACAGATTCTCAGCAGCATCACCAGTCCCGTAAACGTGAGTGAAACCATCAGCATGGGTTCATAAACGCTGCCCGTCTCTCCCGATTCCGTCGTGTATTCAAAGATCTTGGACAGGGGGGTCTGATTGATGATATAGAGGGCGAGAATGCCGAAGGCGAGGGTCAGGGCGCCGGGGAGGGCGCGGCTGACGACAAAGGGAATGAATTTGCCTTTGACCCGGTTGGTGTTGGGCTGCAGGGAGAGAATGAACGAGGGAATCGCGCTGATGAAGATTTCAAACAGCAGCATATTGTTGGTGGTGAAGAAGTACACGCTTCCCGTGACGATACAGATGAGCGCCAGAATCATGGTCAGCAGAGTCTTCATGATATACAGGGAAGCGGAGTCCTTGATGTTGTTGATGACCCGGCGGCCTTCGTTGACGATTTTGGGCATGGAGCCGAAGTTATTGTCCTGCAAAACGAGGTTGGAGACGTTTCTGGCGGCGTCGCTGCCCGAAGCGACGGAGACGGCGCAGTCGGCCTCTTTCATGGCGAGGATATCGTTGACGCCGTCGCCCGTCATGGCCACCGTGTTGCCCGCTTTCTTGATGGCGCGGATAAGGATGGCTTTCTGTTCGGGCGTCACGCGGCCGAACACCGTGTATTCGTTGGCGGCGTTTTCCACTTCGATGTCCGACAGGCCTTCCAGGGAAATGAACTGAGCGGCGTTTTTGATTCCCGCCCGGCGCGCCACTTCGGAGACGGTGACGGGATTGTCGCCGGAAATCACCTTCACCGCGACGTCGTTTTCCCGGAACCATCTGATCGTTTCGATCGCGTCCGGCCGGATATTGTCGGAAAGGGTGAGAATGGCGACGGGCCGGAATGCCGAGGGCACTTTATCCCCCTGGATCTGTGCGGTGGAGTGCGCCAGCACCAGCACCCGGAGCCCCATCTGCGCATATTGTTTGACGATTTTTTCCACGCGCGCGGGCATGGGTTTTAAGACAAATTCGGGCGCGCCCATTGCAAAAGTTCCCGCTTCGCCGAAGGTGACTGCCGACAGTTTCCGGGCGGAGGAGAAGGGCAGGGTTGCGCTGGCCTGCAAAGCGGTGGAATGTCCGAACCGCTCGTACAACGCGATGGAAGTCTGATTGTTGTCTTTGAGGGAGGCGAGCATGGAGCCCAGAATATCGTCCACGGAATATCCGGTGGTATTGTTGAGGAGGATGCAGTCGCTCACCTTCATGCGCCCATCGGTGATGGTGCCCGTCTTGTCGAGGCAGAGCACGTTGACGCGGGCGAGCATTTCCAGCGAATACATATCCTGTACGAGGGTGTTGTATTTGGCGAGCCGGATCATGCCGATGGACAGGGCCACCGTCGTGAGGAGCAGCAATCCCGAAGGGATCATGCCGATGATGACGGAGCAGGTTTTCTGAATGGTTTCGTTCAGCCGGGGATTGTCGGAAAAGAGGACTTTGAAAAATCCGCCCTGCTCGTTGAGCTGCGCCCAGCTTCCGCCCAGGTTTTTGAAATTGACGAGGAACATGAAGAAGGCGATCGGGACGATCATGATACCGATTGCCTTGATGAACAGGCTGATGGAATTCATGATTTCCGAATTGGGCCGCTTGTACTTTTTGGCGCGCGCGGTAAGTTTGCTGATATAGGTATCCTCGGCGATTTTATCGACGCGCACGGCGCAATGGCCGCTGGAGAGGAAGGACCCGGCAAACAGCTGCTCGCCCGCTTCCTTTTTCACGGGTACCGATTCGCCCGTAAGCAGGGATTCGTTGAGTTCGGCGGCGCCGTCCAGCATAATGCAGTCAGCGGGCACCTGTTGCCCGGCCGAAAGCAGGAGGATGTCGTCGAGAACGAGCTCGGATACGGGGATTTCCCGGCGTTTTCCCTCCCGGATCACGCGCGCGGTGGGGGAGGAGAGAATGGAAAGTTTGTCGATTTTGCGCTTTGCCCGGATCTCCTGCACGATTCCCATGACGATGTTGCACAGGAAGATGAGAACGAAGGAAAACTGCGACAGAGGGGCGTGCGCGGACAAGAGCGCCAGCGCCGCGAGAAGGCAGAGCAGGTTGAAAAAGGTGCAGATATTGCCGATAAAAATGCTCTTGTAAGTCTTGGAGTATTTTTTTCCGGCGCGGTTGACAAATCCCTGCTCCTTTCTCTGTTCCACCTGCGCGAGGCTGAGTCCCTCGTCCGGCAGGGCGTTGAAACGGACGGCGTCCGCACAGCTGACGCCCGACGTCTTTTTCTTGCGCTTTTTTTCTTTCGGAAAAAGAGCCCGGAAGCGCTTTTCCCGCTTTTCCTGCTCGGAAGTATATTCAGGTTTTTGTTGTTTGTTCTTGTTCATAACCGTTCCCCGTTTTGCGGCCCGGAAACCGGACCCGTGTTCTCATTATACCACATGTGCGGACAAATTACAAGTTTTTCGCAGGAAATTGCGGCAGGTTGATCGGATTTAATTGCTTTCGGCGCGGGAAAGTAGTATAATGAAAAAGTAAAAAAAGCGGCGGAAAAGCAAAACGGCGGCCTGAAGAAGGGCAAACCGCACGGTTTGGACGGAATCCCGTCGGGAATTCAAGAGGTAAAAAGAGGTAAGGTTATGATCGACATCAATCTGGTCCGGACAAATCCGGAGCTGGTCAAAGAGAACATCCGGAAGAAATTCCAGGATAAAAAACTCCCGTTGGTGGACGAAGTGCTGGAACTCGACGCGAAGCGCCGGGCGCTGATTGCGGAAGGGGACGCCCTGCGCGCCGCCCGTAATACGCTGTCCAAAAAAGTGGGCCAGCTCATGAAGCAGGGGGACAGGGAAGAGGCGGAAAAGGTCAAAGCGCAGGTCGTCGCGGACGCCGAACGCCTCGCCGAAATCGAAAAGGAGAGCGCGGAGACGGAGGAAAAGCTGAAAAAGGACATGATGGCGATTCCCAACATCATCGCGCCCGACGTGCCCGTCGGGAAGGACGATTCGGAAAACGTCGAACTCAAGCGCTTCGGCGAGCCGGTCGTTCCCGATTTTGACATTCCCTATCACCTCGACATCCTCGAAAGCCTGGACGGCATCGATGTCGATTCGGCGCGCCGGACCTCGGGACAGGGATTTTACTATCTGACGGGCGACATTGCCCGCCTGCATTCCGCCGTTCTCGCTTATGCGCGGGATTTCATGATCGACAAGGGCTTTACCTACGTCATTCCGCCGTACATGATTCACGGCGACGTCGTGTCCGGCGTCATGAGCTTTGACGAAATGGACAATATGATGTATAAGATCGAGGGGGAGGATCTCTATCTCATCGGCACCTCCGAACATTCCATGATCGGGCGGTTTATGGGCCAGATTCTCGACGGCAGCAAACTTCCTCTGACGCTCACCAGCTATTCTCCCTGCTTCCGCAAGGAAAAGGGCGCGCACGGCATCGAGGAGCGGGGCATTTACCGCATTCATCAGTTCGAGAAACAGGAAATGATCGTGGTCTGCCGGCCGGAAGAGAGCGACGAGTGGTATGAAAAGCTCTGGAGCTATACGGTGGAGCTGTTCCGGTCGATGGAAATTCCCGTACGGCAGCTGGGTTGCTGCTCGGGGGATCTGGCCGACCTCAAATACAAGAGCTGTGACGTCGAGGCGTGGAGTCCCCGTCAGAAGAAATATTTTGAAGTGGGTTCCTGCTCCAACCTCACGGACGCGCAGGCGCGCCGGCTGGGGATCCGGTTCAAGGATTCGGACGGAAAAACCAAGCTCGCGCATACGCTCAACAATACCGTGGTGGCGCCTCCGCGCATGCTGATCGCGTTTGTGGAAAACCATTTGCAGGCGGACGGCAGCGTGACCATTCCCGAAGTTCTACGTCCCTACATGGGCGGGAAATCGGTGCTGACGCCGAAAAAATAATTCCGGAAGCTCCGGGCCCGGAAGCGGAAAGCCCGGAATTTCATCACTGCGAAAATCAAGTCGCCGCGCTTTTCCCGAAAGGCCGGGAAAAGCGCGGCTCTTTTGAAGTTTTTCAGAAACTATTTTGCGTCCGGGCGCAAGCCCGACGCGACGGCCCGGGAAGCCAGGATTTATGAAATATTTGTTTTTTGACATCGAATGTGCCAGCGTGTTCAAAAATACCGCCAAAATCTGCGCGTTCGGCTACTGTCTTACGGACGAAACATTCCATATTCTCGAAAAAGAGGACATTCTCGTCAACCCTCAGGGCGGATTCCATCTCACCGACCGGAAAGGGTCGCAGGGGCTGGTCCTCCCTTACGAGTATAAAGAATTCAAGAAATATCCCACTTTTCCCGAGCTGGCGCCCCGGATCTACGCGCTGATTCAGGACCCGGACACCCTTGCGGCGGGGCATGCCACGATGAACGACGTCAAATATCTCAATCTGGAAACCCGCCGTTTTTCTCTGCCTTCCTTTTGCTTTTCTTTCGCGGACACGCAGTTTGTCTATATGAACCGCATCGGCGTATTCAACCGCCAGTTCGGCCTTGGTACGATCGCGGAGGCGCTCGGGGTGCAGTTCACCCCGCACCGGGCGGCAGACGACGCCTATGCCACCATGCGCGTGGCGGAGGCGATGTGCCGGGAGGAGGGAACGGATTTTCCCGGACTTCTCGCCGGATACGGGATCCGTCCCGGCAGAATCGAAAATTACGAGGTCGTCCCTCCTTCCTCTCCCGCTCAACAGAAATACCTTTCGGAAGTTCAGGCGAAAAAAGAGGCCCGCGAAGCCGCGCGCCAGGAATTTCACCGCTTTTTCGACCGGGAGAAGCGCCGCAGAAAAAAAGAGGGCCGTCTGAAAAACCGCACCGTCTGTTTTTCTCATCTGTTGGAGGAGGACACCGACCTTTCCAAACGCCTGCTTTCGGCGGTGTTTGCCGAAGGCGGGTTTTACGGGTTCCGCGCGGAAGAATGCGACGTATATGTCTGCTTTGAGGGAGAAAGCGGCCCTCGCCTGCGCGCCGTGAAAGAACGCGGCGTCCGCCTGTTCACCGCGGACGAATTTTCCGCACTTTTCCCCAAAGACCCCGTACAGGGTTGAGACGAACGCAAATTTCGCGCTTTTTCGCACCGCGTGCGCAAGGGAAAAGAGATGATGTTCCGGGCGCCGGGTCCGGGAATCGGATCGTCCCCGGAGCGGGCGGCTGCGCGCATTTGTCGGCCCTGTCTGCAAGGCGGAATTTCCCGGCTCCCCCCGTCATCGACCTGTCTGGCAGGGCGGGTTTCCCGGCGCCCTCGTCTCAGGTTATAACGGTTACCACCGGTGCGTTCAGGCCTTTTGCCGGCCCGGATGACAGATAACAGCGTCTTTGTTTCACGGGAAACAGAAGAGGAGAAAACATGATCGGTTTGCCGGAAAAATTTATCGGGCGGATGAAGAATCAGCTCCCCGAAGAGGAATGGGGAGCTTTTTTCGGCGTATACGGAAAAGCGCCGTACAAGGGGATCCGGGTGAATCCGCTGAAAATTTCCGCGGCGGACTTTGCGAAAATTTCTCCGTTTGCCCTGCGGCGGGTGCCGTGGGAGGAAAACGGATTTTATACGGAAGCGGAAAAGCCGGGCGGGCACCCCTATCATTTTGCGGGGCTTTACTACTCGCAGGAGCCGTCGGCGATGTGCGCCGCGCCCCTTTTGGGCGCGGCGCCGGGAGAAAGGGTGCTGGATCTCTGCGCGGCGCCGGGCGGCAAGGGCACGCAGCTGGCGGCGGCGATGGGGGGAGAGGGGATTCTGGTGCTCAACGAGCCGGTGTTTGCCCGCGCGCAGATTCTTTCGCAGAACGTCGAGCGGCTGGGCGTGAAAAACGCGGCGGTGCTCAACGAGTCTCCCGCGCGGCTGGCGGCTTTTTTCGGGGAATATTTCGACAAAATCCTCGTCGACGCGCCCTGCTCGGGCGAGGGGATGTTCCGCAAGAACGCCGAGGAAGCGCTGGGGGAATGGAGTGAGGAAAACGTCGCAAAGTGCGCGGCGAGGCAGAAGGAAATTCTGGACGAAGCGGCAAAAATGCTGCGGCCGGGCGGCAGGCTGGTCTATTCCACCTGTACTTTTTCCGAAGAAGAAGACGAGGAGCAGGCGGCGGATTTTCTCCGCGCCCATTCCGATTTCAGGCTGTCCGGACAGAAAAAGCTGTACCCGCACAAAGCGGAAGGGGAAGGGCATTTTGCGGCCGTGTTCGAGCGCCTTCCGGCGGCGGACTGTGCGGCGGGGACGGTGAGAGAACTGAAACCGCGGATTTCCCGTTCCGGCGAAACTTTGTACCGGGCGTTTGAAAAGGAGTTTCTGAACGTTTCCCTGACCCGATTGCACGAGGCGGGGGGAATGTTGTATGCTCTGCCCGAGGGAATGTTCGACTGGAAGGACCTTCACGTCCTGCGGGCGGGGATCCGGCTGGGAGAGCTGAAAAACGGCCGCTTCGAGCCTTCCCATTCCCTGGCGATGTGCCTGAAAAAGGAGGAATTTGCCTCGGCGGCGGATTTTGCGCCTGACGACGGGAGAACGGAGAAATTCCTGCACGGGGAAACGGTGGAAGCGGATGGCAAGGAAAGCGGCTGGTGCGGCGTGTGCGTCGGCGGTTTTCCCGTCGGCTGGGGAAAAGCGGTGGGCGGCATCGTCAAAAATCATATTCCCAAGGGGCTCAGAAAATTCTGAGTCCTTTTTTTTCGGCGGGGGACAGACGGCGGCAGGGGGTAAGAAGCGGAGAAGGGAAACGACGGGCAAGGCAGGAGAAAGAAGATAAAGGCCGAGGGCCGAAAGGAGCGAGAAGTTCCTTTGAGGGGATATTGAACGAAAAAACAGCGGGGCGCTTTCCGATCCGGAAAGCGCCCCGCTGTTTTCCGCAAAAAGGCTTGAAAAAGGATGAGAACAGCCCGGGCGCGGGAGACGGACGGGCGGAAAAACGGAGAAAACAATCGTCCTCAAAGGCCCGGAACGGGCGGAAAAAAAAGGGAAAAAGTCGGGTCCCGAAAGTCCGGAACGGGGCAGAAAAACGGAACGGGCGCGGACGACCTGCGGCAGGGGCGGCAGGGGCAGGCGGCGCTGCGCCGGCCGGGAGACAAAAACCGGAAGAGGCCAAAAAGATTTCCGCTCCCGAAGGATGGGAGCGGAAATCTGAAGGTGTTTATCGATTGTCCCGAAGGACGGAAGATCAGGGATTACGATCAGTCATCATACGGATCGTTGTCGTTCTCAGGCGCCGGTTCTGCCTTTTTCTCAGGGGCAGGAGCGGCTTCTTTCTCAGCGGCGGACTTCCGCGCATAACGGCGTTTCGCGGCGTTCATGGACGAAGCGTTGCTCATGGCCGCGCGCGCTTTTTTGAGGTGCGCTTTCTTGACGATCTTCTGGATGATGAGCCCGACCACCGCGATGACGAGCGCGATCGCGATCACCAGCGAGCTGACGAACAGCCACATGTTGGTGTCACCCGAAGTGGTTTCTTCCGTGGTGTCGTCCGTCGTATCGTCGGTGGAATCGGCCGTTACGCTGACGTCGATGAAGCTGTAATCGACAAACATGGTGTACAGCGTAGAACCGGGATCCGCGTTGGGATCTTCATAGTACAGATAGGCGATGCCTTCCGCATAAGAAGAGGGCGTGTAGCTCGTGTACTTATTGCCGACGTCGTCCTCGTCCAGCGTGGAATCATAGCGCAGGAAGGAAGGGCTGTCGTAGAAGGAGTAGGCGTAATAAGTGATGTTCGCATAATTTTCGCGAACGTCCTTTTCCGTGCTCCACTTGTCATCGGGGTGAGTCGCATTGTGCGCCTCGATGATGGCGTCGATGGCTTCTGCCGTCAGATCGGAGAAGGAATCCACGGACGTAGGGGACGCGGAATCAAAGATGACGTAGCTGCCCGCCGCGTTCTTTTCGAGGGCGTCGCGGGAGCCGCTCCACACTTCGAGGCGGTAGTTCTTGGCTTCGCTGCCGGTGTGGATATAGAAAGTGCAGGTGACCCATTCGCCCGTGCCGGTCACGGTCATGACGAGGTTTTTCGCGTCGCCCTGTCCGCCTTCCGCATTGACGTTGGTGTAGCGCGGCGTAAGCGCCGTCACCGTCGCGAGACCGGTGACTTCCGTCTTGTAATCGGAATAAGCGTAATATTTGCCGTCGCGGAAATAGAAGGCGATGCCGTCGTTGCCGTCATGGTGCCAGACGGAGGAATCGTAATTGTAGGAAACGCCGCCTTCGGCCACGATCAGGTTCCCTTTGTCATCCTTTTCGTAGTTGGAGAGATTGGCGTAATATTTGCCGTTCATGTCGGCCGTATAGCCCGACCAGTTCTTGTTGACCTCATAGAGGCCGTTGTCCTCATTGAGATAGAAAGCGATGTCTTTCTTCTTGTCGAAGGAGCTGTCGGACGGGTCTTTCGCGCAGACATTGCCCGAATCGTCATACCAGTAAGTATAAGCGAGGGTATTGACGGTGAGGGGTTTGTCATAGCGGCTGTCCGTGGTGTCGATGAGGTAGAGGTAAGCGGTGGAGCCGAGGCTTGCCTTGACGCGGACGGAGACGGTCGAATAGGTGCTGGACGAAACGGAAGTGGCCGAGCCGATGAAGCCGTAGGCCTGGCGTTCGTCGTTGTAGATGAGCAGGGGCTGCGTGGAGGTGCCGAAAATGGTGTTCCACCATTCGTCCTGATCGTCGATGACGACTCCGTAGGCGTTCGCCAGTTTGTACAGCCAGTAGTTTTCTTTTTCCGCACCGGTGAGGGAGTTCATTTCCTCGCGGTAGTTCGCGGCATATTTCTTGTTGATGAGTCCGGCGTATTCGTTGCCGTTGACGGTGTTGTCCGTGCCGGTTTCGCTGACGAATCCGCTGGCGCCGTACACGCCCTTGTAGTTCAGGGGATTGGCAAGCCCTTCCTCGATCTGTTTTTCGGGAATGGAAGCGGCGGAATCGAAGCCCGCGGTGGAGGTGAGTTCGTCGCCCGTCAGCGTGACGCTCGTCGCATAGGTGCCCGTCGAGACATATCCGAACTGCTGTTTGCTCATCTCGAAGGTCTCGAAGTTGGTGAACGCCGCAAATCCGGGATAGTAGGAGGACGGCGTGCTGCCGACGATGGTCGTGGGCCCGAACGAGAAGGTGAGATAGAAGCTCTTGTCCGACGTCGTTTCGTTTTTAAGGAAGAGGAAGCACTGCTGCCAGCTCTTGTAAATGTCCTCTTCTTCGCTGACTTCGCCGGTGTCGGGATCGATCTTGTCGATGTCCACGGTCGTGATGGAAGAAGTGCTCAGGGACGAAAGGGAAGAAGTGTTGCTGCCTTCCGATTCGTGCACCGTCACCGTCGCGCCCGTAAACCCGCTCAGATCGGAGGTTTTCAGCCAGAAAGAGATCATGAGATAGGAATCGGGAGCAAGGGTGAACGCCGCGTCGTCGCGCAAGGTCGCCGTGTAGGCGGCGCCGTCGGCGCTCATCAGCAGCAGAATGTCCTTGTCAAACTGTTCGGGATATTCGGAAAGCGCGTTATCGTAAATCTTTCCGAGATATTTGTTGGAAGTTTTGAGCGCCGCCAGTTCATCGAGGGTATACAGCCCGGTGACGTCATTGTCGGTGGCGAAATTGAGCTGTCCGTACAGCTCGGTACCCGCAGCGGGGGAACCGCCGGAGGGTTTGCCCGAAACGTAGGTGGTGTTTCCGGATTTTTCTTCCGTCAGGCCGACTTTGAGGCCGGAATCCTGAAGGGTATAAGCGTCGAAGGCGTTGTGCAGGTCAATGGCGTAGTTGAATACGCCTTTATAGTCTTTGTCCGTGTAAAACAGCTTGTCGGAAGGATCGGTGAAGACGTCCACGATGTCGTCCGGGTCGAGCTTGTTTTCGGAGACGAGCGCTTCCACCGTTTCGTCGTAGTCGTCGTTGGAGACGATGGTGCATTCCACGTCGTCGAAGAAGGCGTAGCCGTCCACATACTCGAATTTGTCGGTGCCGCCGCCCTGGCCGAGGCCGAGCACGACGGTGAAAGTGCTGGTCGCATAGGAGCAGCCCTTGAAGTAGAAGGTGTACTGCACCCAGCCGTTATTTTCGTTGTCCGGATTGATCTGCTCGGTATTGATGTTTTTCACCTGCATCTGATCGAGGGTGGTGCCGCCGACCGTATGGGTGACGCCGATGTAAGCCCCGCGGCCGCTGATGACCTCGGAACCCTTGCCTTCGGACGTGCCGTTGAAGGTCATGTCGGAAGTCTTGACCCAGACGGAGAAGACGGCGGAGGTGCCCGCTTCCAGCGTCACGGTGGAGGAGGAAGTGTACTTCTGCGCCGTGCCGCGCCCGTCCGTATAAGTGTTGTGCAGCATCAGGACGTGCTCGTTCTTTTCGTCGCTCGTCGCGTAATGGGTGCCGGGATTTTCACAGTCGGGCACGTCGTCGATGGTGATGTTGTAGTCGTCCGTCTCCGCGTCGTAGAAATCGAGATCGGAAAGTTCCTTATCGTCGTTTTCCTCTTCCCAGACGTCGTAGAATTCCAGCTTGTCCTTGGCGGTGAGATTGTCCCAGTTTTTCTTGGCTTCCGCTTCGGTGGTATGAGGGAGCCCGGAAGAGGTCGTCAGATCGTTCCACGCTTCGTCGGCCGTATCGACAATACCGCTTGCCGCCTTGGAGGAGGAAGCGGTACCCTGCGCGGAGGAGCCGTTGGACTTGGACCAGCTCGTCGGCGAGGTGATGATCAGGTTCTTGCCGTCGCCGTCATCGAAAAATTCAAAACTGCCGTTCTTGATGCGCGCGTCGTCCGATTCCGTGTACGTCTTTTCGGAATCGTCCACGTCCGCGTCGCTGCTGCCGCAGGCGGCCAGGGAGGTCCCCGCCGCCGCCAGCATCACCGACGACAGGAGCAGTGCGAGAATTTTTTTGTTTCTGCGCTTTGTGTAACTCGTTGTCATTGTAAACACCTTCGGTATTGTTTTTTGATGTCCGATATTTTCGGACGGTAAACATTTGCTCTTACTATTTTAATATAAAATCGCGCAGGAAGCAAGCGATTATGGTGATAATTGCGAGAAAAAGTTTTATAAAATGCGGAAATTTTACGCAGACTGAGTTGTAAAGGGGCAAACCGTGACCCGGAATCCCCTTTTTCGGAAAAGGAGGGAGGGGAAATATGGAAAAGAGCGCCGGAAAGCGTTGGGAGCGGATTGTGTGCGGCTGCGCCGCAGGCGCCGCCAACAGCGTGTTCGGGGGCGGGGGCGGCATGCTGGCCGTTCCCCTGCTGCAAAAGACCGGGCTTCCCGCCCGCAAAGCGCACGCCACCGCCATTCTCGTCATCCTGCCCGTATCCCTGCTCACGTTTGTCCTGTACGCCGCGCGCGGCATTTACGATTTTTCCGTGCTCATTCCCACGTCGGTGGGCGTGACGGCGGGAGGATTTGTCGGCGCCCGCCTGCTCGGCAGCCTTCCCCGCAAGACCGTCGGCGTCATCTTTGCCCTTTTGCAGGCCTTTGCGGGGCTTTGGCTTCTGTTCGCAAGGTGAGCGAAGGATTCCGTCCGGCGAAACGCCCGCCTGCAATCCGTTTATTTTTGCCGGGCGTTTCGCCGGGCGTGCCGGGTGTGCCGGAACTTTCCGCCGGGCATTTCACTGCGGCGTTTTGCCGGAGCTTTCCGCCGGAAGTTTTACCCGCCGTTTTTTTATGGGCCGCTCCGTGCCCGCCGATTTCCGGCCTGCCTTTCTCCCTTCTTCCGCTCCGCGCTTTCCGGGTCCGTACACCCGTACATATGTCTTTTTACATTTATCTTTTGCTGGGATTTCTGGGCGGCATTCCTGCCGGAATGGGAATGGGCGGGGGGACGGTGACCATTCCCCTGCTGGTGCTCGTGGGGGGCGTGGAACAGAAGATCGCGCAGTCGGCCAATCTGTTTTCCTTTTTTCCGATGAGCGCGGGCGCGCTGCGGGTGCACGCGCAAAACGGGCTGCTGGAAACGAAGGGGATTCTCTGGATCATTCTGCCCGCCCTGCTCTTTTCCGCGGCGGGGGCGTTGCTGGCGTACGTCCTTCCCTCCGCGATGCTGCGCCGCGCGTTCGGCGTCTTTCTCGTCATTTTGTCTTTTTTTCAGTTTCGCGGCGCTTTTTCCGGCGAAAATTAGTTGAAAAATTTTCCGGAATATGATAAAATAACCGGAAACGGAAGAAACCGGGGGGCTCAGACAAGCCCCAAAGCCCGGAAAGCGGGGCGCGCCCGGAAAGGGCGGAAAGCGGCAGAGGCACGAAAAGCGGAAGGGCCGCGGCGGGAGCGAGTATGAGGAAATACGAATACGTTTTGTTTGATCTGGACGGGACGCTGACCTATTCCCACCCCGGGATTTACGCGGGGCTGAGGTATGCGCTGGCGTCGCTCGGCCGTCCGGAACCGGACGAAAGACGGCTCCGCCTCTGCGTGGGGCCGCCGCTGACTTATTCCTTTTCGGAAATTTTCGGGCTTGAGGAAGCGCAGACGGCGGAGGCCGTGCGGAAATACCGGGAGTATTATGCGGAGAAAGGGCTGTTCGAGAACGAGCCGGTTCCCGGCGCGAAAGAAGCGCTGGAAGAGTTGCGACGGCGCGGCTATCGCCTGGCGCTGGCGACTTCCAAGCCGGAAATTTTCGCGCGGCGGGTCTCGGACGCGTTCGGTTTTACCCCCTTTTTCGACGCGCTGACGGGGAGCGGGACGGACGGCAGTCTCCCGTCCAAGGCGGACGTCATCCGCGAAGCCCTGCGCCGTCTGAACGCGGAAAACAGCCTTTCGCTGATGATCGGGGACCGCAAACACGACGCGGAGGGCGCGAGGCTGTGCAAAGTGGATTTCGCGGGCTTTACGGCGGGGTATGCGGAAGAGGGCGAACTGGAAGCGGAACATCCCGTCTTTCTGTTCGGGACGTTTGCCGGGCTTGCCGATCGGCTGGACTGAGCGGGGCAAAACCGGCGCCCCGGGCGAGCGGTTGCGGAAATCTGCAAAAAATTTTCAAAGTTCCGGAACCGAGAACAGAAAAACGGTAACATTGCATTCATTATTATAACATAAGACAGGAAAAACCGGCGCCCGCGCGGGAAAAAGCGAAAAACGGAAAACGGAAATCCGCATTCGGAAAGCAAAGGAAACGGGGCGGCAAAACGGAAAGCAAGGCGGAGAAAAAGGGTAGGAAGGGGAGAAACAGACGGGAAGGGCGGAAAGGGAAGAGAATCGGGGGAAAATGGGAGATTGTTCCGGAACAGGCGGGGCGATCTCCTTTCTTGTGTAAATTTTTCGTTCTTTTTTTGTGGATTTTGAACATCCGTACGGGAAAATGAGCGCGAAAAAAGTTGAAAAACGTCAAAACTGAAAAAAATTTCTGAAAATTACCAAAAATTTTTCAAAAGGGTATGGACAAAAGCGTTTTTATGTGCTAAACTATGGGAAAACTGATAAAATGGAAAATTTCGGGCGGGGACGGTGAGAGGCCCCGCAGAGAGCGGAGCGCAGAGATCGGTCCCCGTTTTGGCGGGGAGAGAGTCTGTGCGGCGTTTTTTCGGGTTATACGGGAAGTTCCGCTCGGCACCGGGAATTTATTATACGGTACGGCAGACGGTAGGGTGTTCCGCCTGTCGGGCAAGGCGAGGTGAAAGAAAGTGGAAAAAATAGGCATTATCGACCTGGGGTCGAATTCGGCGAGGCTGGTCATCGTCAATTTGTTCACCGAGGGTCATTTCATGGTGGTGGACGAGCTGAAGGAGAGTGTCCGCCTCGGACAGGACATGGACAGAGACGGGTTTCTCAAACCTCAGCGGGTGGCGGAGACGATCAAGACTCTGAAGATGTTCAAGCGGCTGTGCGATTCTTCCGGCGTGGAGCGCATCATCGCGGTGGCGACCGCGGCCGTCCGGCGCGCCAAAAACCAGCGCTCGTTTCTCGATGAGATTCAGGCGACGTGCAACATAAAAATCAGGGTGCTTTCCGAGGAGGAGGAAGCGACGCTCGTCTATCGCGGAGTCATCAATACGATGGACATTCCCAAGGGGCTGATTCTGGAAATCGGCGGCGGAAGCACGAAAATCGTCTATTACAACCGCCGGAACATGCTCGGATTCGCGACGCTGCCCTTCGGCGCTGTGACGCTGACCGACCTGTTCGCGGGCGACTGCACGCCCGAAGAAGCGGCGGAGAAGATCGAGGAGTTTTTCACCGAGCAGCTGAAAAAACTGCCCTGGCTGAAAGAGGTGGATCCCGAAACGCAGATGATCGGCGTGGGCGGGTCCTTCCGGAATCTGTTCAAGATCAGCAAGCTCGTCAAGAAATATCCCCTCGACACGGTGCATAACTACAACCTTGCCGTCGAGGACTTCACGAATATCTATGACATGATCAAAGTGCTGGATATCGACAAGCGGAAAAAAATCCGCGGTCTTTCGCCCGCCCGTGCGGACATCATGCCCGCCGCGATGGCGATCGTCAAGTCCTTTGTCACTTACATGAACATCGAAAAATTCACGATCGGCGGCGCGGGACTGCGCGAGGGAATCATGTTCAACCAGGCGCTGCCCATGACCCTTGAAAAGCCCGTTTCCGACGTGCTCAGTTACAGCCTGGAAACGCTGGTCAAGTATTACGACTGCGATTCCAAGCACGTCGAACACGTCGTGCATCTGTCCATACAGCTGTTCAAACAGCTCCGGGTTCTGCATAAGTTCTCCCGCCAGTATCTCAAAGTGCTGAAAATCGCGGCGAGCCTGCACGACTGCGGCATGCGCATCAAGTATTACAATCACCAGAAACACAGCTGTTACATGATTCTCAATTCCTCCATTTACGGCGCCGCGCACCGGGAGATCGTGCTGGCCGCGTTCGTTGCCTGCTGTCACAAGAAAGAGGATATTTCCCTCGCCGACTGGCAGAAGTACAAAGACCTCGTACTGGAAGAGGATCTCGACGCGGTGAAGAAACTCGGCGTATTGCTGCGCATTGCCGAAAGCCTGGACAGAAGCGCTTCCGGCATGGTGAGCGGGATCAATTGCGACGTGCTGGGCGATTCCGTGATCATGAAGACGGAAGTCACGGGAGACGCTTCCCTGGAAATCCGCGACGCTTCGCAGGCAAACGGGGAGTTCAAGAGGGCGTTCAGAAAGAATCTGGAAATTCTCTGATCGGAATGATACGGCGCCGCTTTTCCTCGCGGAAAGCGGCGCCTGCTTGTATATTCCGGGATTTTGACGGCGCTTTGCGGACCGGGAAGCACGTCCTGTTTTTTCGGCGGGGGCATCGTTCTGCGTCGCGGCAACGGTTGCCCTTTTCCGCAGTTTTTGCCCTTTTCCGGTCAAGGCGGAGTAATTTCTTGCCGGTCGCGGCAGAGCGGTCCGGCTTTTGCCGGGGGCGCGGCGCGTCGGCCGCGCAAAGGGAGAGTGTATGCGTTTGATTCTGGCGAGCGCTTCTCCGAGACGGAGAGAGCTGCTCAAAGAAATATGTCCCGGATTTTCGGTGATTCCCGCCCGCGGAGAGGAGCGCGCGGATTTTTCTCTGCCGCCTTCGGAAGTGGTGCAGGCGCTGGCGCGCCATAAAGCGGAAGAAGTGGCTTCGCTTCCGTGCGCGCAGGGGGCCGTCGTGCTCGGCGCGGACACCGTCGTGGCGCTCGACGGAAAAATTCTCGGCAAACC
The DNA here is from genome assembly GCA_018714725.1 of Candidatus Scatosoma pullistercoris. GTDB lineage: Bacteria > Bacillota > Clostridia > Christensenellales > Borkfalkiaceae > Scatosoma > Scatosoma pullistercoris. The sequence goes on along the minus strand of DVMZ01000071.1, from coordinate 1,535 downwards.
CGTTTCCGAAGAGGACGCTTTCCGGATGCTGAGCGCGCTTTCGGGCAGGACGCACGAGGTATTCACGGGCGTCGCCCTGGCGGCGGACGGCAAAATCCGGACGGAGTATGCGCGCACCGAGGTCACCTTTCGGCCGCTGAGCGGGCAGTTTATCCGCGACTATATCGCCACCGGCTCCCCGATGGACAAAGCGGGCGCGTACGGGATTCAGGACGGCGGGCTGGCGGAGAAAATTACCGGCAGCTACACCAACGTCGTCGGGCTTCCCGTGGAGCTTTGCCGCAGAATGCTGAATTTGCCGGAAGAGCCGGAACGGACGGAAGAGCCGAAAAGGGCGCCCGGCGGGCCGTCGCCGGAAGGGCTGGGGCCTGAAAAACCGGAAGGGCAGAAAGGAGTGAGGGTATGATAAAACTTGCGATTGATCTCGGATCGTCGGTGACGAAAATTTACCGCGCGGACGCGGGAAGCGGCGTCGTGCTGGCGGAGCCGTCGTGCGTTGCGGTCAGCGGGGTGAACCGCGAGATCAAGGCGATCGGGAAGGACGCGAAAAAGCTGGTGGGAAAGACGGCGGAATTTACAGAGATCGTCTTTCCCGTCTACGAGGGTGAAATCGTGGACATGCGTCTGGCGGAAGCGATGCTGAAAGAATTTCTTTCCAGAATCGGCATCCGGCCTTCGGTGCTCAAGCGCTCTTTCACCGTCTTTTCCGTGCCTTGCGGCGCTTCGGCGAAACTTCGGGAAGATTACGCCGCTCTGGCGGAGGAATGCGGATTGAAACGGCTGTGCTTTGTGGAGGCGCCCTTTCTTGCCGCGCTCGGCGCGGACGCCGTGCTCAGCGAAGCCAATCCCGTCTTCTGTCTCGACATCGGAGGCGGCGTGACCAATGCGGCGGTGCTGTCGCTGGACGGAATCATCGCGGGGCTTTCGATGAACGTCGGCGGCAATAACATGGACGCCAATATCATCGACCGGATCGAGGCATGCAAAGGCCTGCATATCGGCGCGCTCACGGCGGAGCGGGTGAAAAACGAAATCGGCTCGCTGGCGGTGGGGGCCCGCGGCGCCACGGTGGTGGAGGGGAGCCTGGTTTCGGCCATGCGGCCCGGTTCCGTCTCGGTGCAGGCTTCGGAGATCGAGCCGTGTATCCGGATTTATATCGATAAAATTCTCGAATACGCCTCGCTCGTCCTGCAAAAACTTCCCGCGGAAGTCGCGGCGGCGGTCAACGGCAACGGCGTATATCTCTCGGGCGGCGTCGTGAAGCTCTCTTTCGTGCCCGAATATATCGCGAAGAAACTCGACATGAGGATCCATGTCTGCGACGAACCGCAATTTGCCGTCGTGACGGGCGGCGGAGCGGCGGTGCGGGACGAACGGATTCTCGGAAGAATCGCCAAAGGGACGGACGACTGAGTCCGTTCTTTTTTTGCGCGGATTTCCGGCTGCGGAGTTTTGTTTTGTGCATTTATCGGATACCGGAGCAGATAAATTATTTTTGCAGGCTTTGCGGGGAAGGGCGAAACGGACAAGCGGCT
>DVMZ01000070.1 GCA_018714725.1 Candidatus Scatosoma pullistercoris | reverse complement strand
AACATCGTGGTGGAGATCTTCGCCTTCTGCGCGGTATCGTTGAGTTCCTTGACCGTACCGAGGAAGCCTTTGAGGGGACCGTCCTCGATGGAAACGGTGTCGCCGACTTTGAAATCGGCCACGGTGACGAACTCTTCGAGGCGCATTTTGCGGATTTCCTCTTCCTTCATGGGAATCGGCCTGCCCTGCGGGCCGCAGAAACCCGTCACGCCGCGCGTGCTGGTGACGTAATACCAGATCTGATTGGTATAGATCATCTTGATAAACACATAGCAGGGAAGCAGCTTCCGCTCCACCACCTTGCGCTTGCCGTTCTTTTCCTCGATGACCTGTTCCATCGGAATTTTCAGATCGACGATATAATCGCCGAGGTTGTTGTTTTCAATCAGCTTTTCCAAACTGTCCTTCACCATCGCTTCGTAACCGGAGTAGGTGTGCAGGATATACCATTTGGGCTGTTCCGTTTCTGCCATGCGTTCCTCCTTCTGAAATGAGTCCACCCGGGGCAGAAGTCCCTCAGGCCGAAATGAGTTTCATCAGGAACAAAAGAAGCGCGTCCACTCCCGTGACGACCGCCAGAAACACAAAAACGATGACGAGCACCACGCCCGTCGTTTTGAGCACTGTGGGAAACGAAGGCCAGGTGACCCGTTTGAGCTCGGATGCCACCTCTTTGATCTTCGCGCCTGCACGGCGGAACCAGCTCGGCTTTTTGTTCTTTGTCTTTGTTGCGTTTGCCATTGCGCTGCTCCTTTCCGGACCCGCCGCAGATTACACGGCCTGTCCGATTGCGTGATTATTTCGCTTCTTTATGCTCGGTATGCTTTTTGCAGAAAGGGCAATACTTCTTCAGCACCAGCCTGTCCGGATCGTTCTTTTTATTTTTCAGACTGTCATAATTTCTGTGCTTGCATTCCGTGCACTCAAACGTAATCTTGGCCCTTGCCGTTTTCGTTGCCATATCCAAAACTCCATACAAAAAAATTACACCCTTTTTCAGGTGCGCAAAGAGATTTTACCACACTTGAGCCCGCTTGTCAATCCTTTTTGAGGAATTTTCAAAAGTTTTTCCGATTTTTTTCGACGAAACTTTTCCGGTTCCCCTTCGCGGTTCTTTCCAAAAAGCGACGGAAGGTTCCGACCCGCCCGTTCTTGCTTGCGAAAGACGTTTCCGAGGCCTGATCTCTTCCGCCGCCGGGGCCGGTTTTCCGGCCCCGGCGGCGACTTTTCAGCCTTTTTTCACCAGCCCGTATTCCGCTGCAAGAGACGCAAAGCGGGGCAGCGCGCGCCCGATGCACTCCGTCGGGACGCAATAGGCAATCCGCACATACCCGGGACAGCCGAAATCCTCCCCGGACACAAACAGCAGTTCATATTTTCTCGCCCGCTCGCAGAAAGCGTCCGCGTCCGGCTCCGGGGATTTCACAAACAGATAAAACGCCCCGTCCGGATAAGTGCAGGAAAATCCGAGGTCCGTCAATCTCCGATACAGGAGATCGCGGTTGCGCCGATAGACGCCGAGATCGGCCGTTTTGCCGTCGCATTCCGCCGCCACGCGCTGAAAGAGAGCGGGCGCGCATACGAACCCGAGCACCCGTCCCGCGCCGCACACGGCCGCATACAGCGCCTTTGCGTCCGCCGCCCGCGGATTCACGGCAATGTACCCGATCCGCTCGCCGGGCAGGGACAGCGATTTGGAATAGGAGTAGCAGACGAGCGTATCGGGATAATACCGGGGAACATACGGCACTTTCGCCTCCTCGTCATACACGAGTTCGCGATACGGCTCGTCGGAAATCAGATAGACGGGATGCCCGTACTCCTTCTCCTTTTCCTGGAGGAAACGGGCAAGTTTCCGAACGGTCTCTTCCCCGTACACCACCCCCGTGGGATTGTTGGGAGAATTGATGATGATCCCTTTCACCGATCGGTTCATCGCCTTCTGAAGCGCTTCGAGGTCGGGCAGAAAGGTGTCCTTTTCGGCCGGAATCGCCGTAAATTTCGCCCCCGCTCCCTCCACAAAGACTTTGTATTCGGCAAAATAGGGCGCAAAGGCGATAAATTCGTCCCCCGGACAGGCCAGCGCATGAATGGAGACGGTCAGACAGGCCGCCGCCCCGCAGGTCATGTACAGATCGTCGCCGGAAATGTCCGCGCCGAAGCGCGCGTTGAGGTTGGCGGCAATTCTGTCGCGGCATTTTTTATCCCCCTGCGCCGGCGTATAGCCGTGCAGTTCCACCGACGGCGTTTCTTTCAGAATACGGCCGATCGCTTCGTCCACGCAGGCGGGCGCCGGCACCGACGGATTGCCGATGGAAAAATCGAACACGTTTTCTGCGCCGACCTCCGAAGCTCTCCGCTTTGCATACTCGAAAATCTCCCGTATCGCCGAACGCCTGCTGCCCAAGCCGTACATCTTTTCGTTGATCATTTTTTTCTGCCTCCCGTTTTCAGGCGGTTGCCATGGTGAAATTTATTCCGTCCCCGCCCTTTCGTCCTGTTCCGTTCCATTATAATCCTTTTTTTCCCGCCAGGCAAGCGCCTTTGCCCTCTCCGGCATCAAATTCACGGATTTTTCATTCGTTTTCCCGTTTCCCTCCCCCAAAATTCTTTTTTCCTGCCTTTTTCGTCCGATTTTGTTCCCTTTTCCGCACAAACAAACGGCATTTTCCGCCTTCCCGTTCCCTTCCGTTTCGTTTGTGCGGATTGTCCTGTCCTTTTCTCTGTTTTTCTCTTGCTTCCCCCTGCATTCTTTGCCCGGTAAAATTTTCCGGTCATCGCTCCCCTGTCCCGACCTTTTACGGGTCTCCTGTATTTACTGCCCCGGCCGCAATTTATTTTACTCTTCTTCCCCGGCGTCTGCTCCGTCCCGCAGATAAATCATCGGAAAGGCTCTTTGCCGCGCTTCCGTTCTGTTTTTCCCCTGCATGGCGAGAGGTTGGTTGTCTTTTAACGAAACAGTGCGCCGCCCGCAAAGGCGACGCACCGTGGCACCATGATTTCCCAATACCATTCCTATCCGTTATAAGCCCCGGATTATATCGCTCCGGTCCCTTTCAAAAACGCAAGCGCAAGCAACCAGCAGACTACAAGGGTAGCGGCAAAAAATCCGACAAAAATGAGCACTTTCAGGCCGATGTTTTTCGTTTTTTTCATCATCACGAGGTTGACCAAGCCGAACACCGCGCTGATCGCGCCGGCGCTTACCCGAGATAAAACTTCAATTCGCTGTCCTCTTTGACAGAAGTTGTCCACGTAGCCGTCAGCACTTCTCCCTCCCGCGCGCCGCCTTTCACCGCAAACGGAAATGCAGAACTGTCCCGGGCAATCCGCTCCAATCCGATTTCCGCGCCGTTCAGCGTTGCGCCGCGCACTTTTTGCCCGAGCAAGTGCAGGCGCACCGTAACCGATCGCTTCGCAAAGGCTCTCTTCCCGGAAAAACGCCCTTCCGCCCCGGCAAGCCGCACGACATAAGCGTTTTCTTCCCGGTCGAAATATGCCTTGTACGGACTCAGGCGATATTCCCCCGACTGATAGGCCGTCGTCTCCCCGTCGTCCTCATACAGAGCGCCCTCGTCGGAAGCCTCGGGATCGGGATAGAAATCATAGGTGAGTTTGTTCCAGCGCTGTTTTTTCGTGTTCGCCGCGTCCGGCGCCAGCGGGAGAAGCGCCCCCAGCCTTACAAACAGCAGCGTTTCATTGTATGCGCAGCTCATCGCATACCTGCCCCCGCGATATACTTTTCCGGTGAACACATTCAGCCATTTTCCTTCGGGGAGATACACCGAACGCATCGCCCTTCCCCCCACGGCGACCGGCGCGATCAGCAAATCTTTTCCGAGCATGTATTCATTGCGGACCGAAGCCGCTTTTTTGTCCTCCGGGTATTCCCAGCCCAAGCCGCGGAAGATCGGCGTTCCCGTAAGGTAATTATCAAACGCATTCTGATAGATGACCGGAAGCAGGCGATAGCGCATTTTTATATAATTCCGCGAGACATTCAGCGCATCTTTATCATAGACCCAGGGTTCGCGGAATCTCTCGACGGTGTTCGTGCAATGAGGACGGAATACGGGCGAAAGAACGCCGAACTGAATCCAGCGAAGATACATCAGTTTGTCGGGATTCCCGGTATGCCCGCCGCAATCGGCGTTCACATAGGCGATGCAGTTATCCGACGCCCGCAGAAGATTTTTCACTTCCTGTCTCAGATCCGCCGGACCGCTGGCGATGTCGCCCGTCCACTGCATTCCGAACCGGTGCGACGCGCTGTCCCCGATTTCCTGATATACGCCGTTCTGAATGTTGTTGACGTTGCCCATCACGACGGGGCGGCGATACTTGCGTTTGTCTCCGGAGACCTGCTGCCAGTAATGGCGGGTGATCTCTTCAAACAGATACAGTCCGAACGTCTCCGGCCGGATTTCCGGAACCGGGCTTTTCAAAGCGGTATGCCAGTTGCGGTCGTACCACCAGACGTCCAGCCCCAGTTTCATCAGCCCCTGCAATTTTTCTTCGCGGTATTTCACTTCCGCCGGAGAGAGTACGGACGCCGTCCCGTCCACGGGTTCCGGATGGTCGTTGAACATGATTTCCACGCCATGAGCGTGCGCAAAGTCCAGAAAGCGCTTCATGTCCGGAAACAGTTTCGTATCGACGTCATATCCGATTCCGCGATCGGACGCCGCGCGCCAGTCCGTGTCCAGCACCATGTTATCCAGCGGAACGTCGTATTTTTCATAATCGAGGATCACCTGTTTCGCGCTCTCCTCGTCGTACACGAAATACTTTGAATTCCAGGTGCCCAGCGTGGAAAGACGAATCATCTCACACCTGCCCGTCAGCTCCACATACAGCCGGCGCAATTTTGAAGCGTCTTTTCCGCACAGGAGAAAATACACGTCCTGCGCCTTCTCTTCGATTTTATAACCGCTGTTTTCCGCTTCGCCGCGATAAGTGTATCCGCCTTCCGGAACAGAGATCCGCGGGCAATCGAAAAGGACAAATACTTCCGGGGTATTTCGCACCGCCGGCAATTCGCCCGTATTTTTCCGGCGCTTTTTCAGCCGGCAGAGCACTTCCCCGTCCGCATTCCGCAAAGTAATTCCCTGCAGGCCCTTACAGTCCCGGGGAATCGACAATTCCTTCCTTTCAAAACAAACCGTTATGCTTTCCGGACCTTTACAGACGGTGTATTCCGGCGCATTTCCCGATTCTTTCCGATCGGGGACAAACAGGGTGTTTGCGTCGCAAAAAACGCCGTCTTGCGCATATTCTGCGCGCACGATCTCCGCGGATACAAACTGTATCCGGAGATTCCCGAATCTGAGTTCTTCCATCATCTTCCCTTTCTCCGTTTTTTATTGATCGCAGAACCGACTGAACAGCGGGCCGCACTGCACGCGGCTTCCCTTGTCTGCATGAAAACAGACAGGTTTCCGCCCGCAATCCGACGTATGCTCTTTATACGATCCCGGACTGATTTTATTATAACATATTTTTTTTGAAAAGTCATCCCTTTTCGGTAAATTTACCGGACAGATTTTTCCGTAAACCGGAACAGAGTGCAAGAAGCGGGCGGAACTTTTTGTTCCGCCCGCTTCCCGTCCGATGCGTTGCCGTACTCAGTCGGTTACGCGTTTTCCTTTTCCCATGCCGCGGCCTTGGCTTTTGCCAGGCTGACCAGTTTTTCCTGGGGATAAGGAGAGGTTTCTCCGCCCACGCCGTACAGGAAGTATTTCCCGTCTGCCGCAACGTACAGAACTTCTTCATACCCTGCGGGATCCCCATAAGCGCCGTGCGCCGCCTTCTTGACAACCGTCATGGTTTCGGTGTCGTACTCCTTTTGCAAACCGTCTTTTTCATGTTTTTTGCCTCCTTTAGATTTCCTCTTGCTAAAATCCGTTTTTAGTCCGGAATTTATGCGATTGAACAGATATAGATAAAGTATACCACAATTCAGCCGAAAATACAAGAATACAAAGAATCCCCGCAAAAAACGCAAAAACTGTTTGCTTTTTTCTCAAAACGAAATATTTTTATAATTTTACTGACAAAAAACACGCGAAATATATACGAATTTGTCGGATTTTTCAATTTCGGATCAATCAAGGCTTCCCATTGCGGCCGAAGGATCCCAGCC
>DVMZ01000069.1 GCA_018714725.1 Candidatus Scatosoma pullistercoris | reverse complement strand
GGCTGAAACCCCTGTATTCGGGGGCGCTCAAAACCGCTTGTTCCAAATTTGAAATTCTCGACGACGAATTCAGCATGATTCAGGGGCATGACCCTATCCACAGCATCGAAAGCCGCCTGAAAACGGTGGAAAGCGCCTATGAAAAACTGGCGCGGCGGGGGTATGAGCAAATTCCCCGCAATCTTACCAAACTGACGGACATCGCGGGCGTCAGAGTGATCTGCGGCTATATCGAGGACGTGTATAAAATTTCCCGCGTCTTTCTCAATCAGACGGGAGTCCGGCTTCTGAAAGAGAAGGACTACATAAAAAATCCCAAGCCGAACGGGTACAGAAGTCTGCATCTCATCGTGGAAATTCCCGTGTCTTTATCTGTCATCCAAATGGGGGTGCCGGTGGAAATTCAGCTCCGCACCATTTCCATGAATATGTGGGCCAGCCTCGAACATGAGGTTTCTTATAAAGTCAACGCAGACCTGATGCCTTCTTATAAGACGGAACTCAAAGCCTGTGCCGACGATCTGTATGCCGTTGAAGAGCGCATGCAGAAAATCTGTCGCAGCATCCGGGCTTGTCCGAATCCGCAGGAAAACGGGGGAACGGAGAGGGCAGACGGGACGGAAGGAAGGGCGTCTGCGGACATTGCCGGCGGGGCGATTCCGGAAAACGGACGGGCCGGAGCGTGAATTGAAGCAACCGTGAATTGAAATCCGGATAAAGGCATTGCGGCGCCGCAGACGGCGGAGCCGTTTTTGCCGTATACGAAAGAAGAAGGCGGAGAAAAGTCAATGGGATACAGGTTGGAAAAGGAGAAAGCGGAGAGGAAAAGCCGCAGGCTGAGGGCAATTGTCAGCCTCATTCTGATTGTCGCCATCGCAGGTCTGTGTGTACTTTCCGCTTTTTATCCGCCGGCCGAATGGAAATATTATGTGCGGTTGCCGGATATTCCGTCAAGGGGAGAAGGGGAGCTGCGTATTCATTTCCTCGACGTGGGACAGGGGGATTGCAGCATTATAGAATTTCCGGACGGCCGGACGATGATCATCGACGGCGGAAACGGCCGGGAAGAGAACACTTCCCGGATACTCCGGTATGCCAATGCCCTGAAAATCGACCGGTTTGATTTTCTGTTGCTGACGCACGCCGATTCCGATCATTGCGGCGGGTTGGAGCAGGTTCTGGACGTAAAAGGCGCCGGCAGGGTGTATATGCCGGATATACGGGATCCTTCCGTCAATGACCGGTATGCCGCTTTTTATGCCGTTCTTGCGGAAAACGGGGAGACGGAAAGGGTTGTTTCCCGCCGGTATCTGCAAATTTCGTCGCGCTCGGAAGATTATCCGTATACGCTCACGTTCCTCTCTCCTTACCGTTCGGGGAATCCGGGAAGCCTGTACGATAAAATCAATTCGGGGGATTATACCGACGCGGATATGAACGATTCGTCCGCCGTGGTATGGCTGGGATATGCGGGGACGGGCGCTTTGTTTTGCGGCGATATTTCTTCCGAAGTGGAGAAGCGGCTGATCGGCGAATACGAACTGGGATTTTTCGACGGCTACGGAGTGGATTTGAAAAATACGGAAATTCTGAAAGTCTCTCATCACGGCAGCGGCTCCGCGACGGATGCGGAGTTCCTGCGCTTTCTCGGCGTGAAGACGTCGGTGATTTCCTGCGGCGCGGACAATGTCTACGGGCATCCTTCCACGGAAGTATGCGACCGGCTGCTCTCCTCGGGGGCGGAACTCTTCCGCACGGACCGGGACGGCAATGTGATGATTACGGTATCTTCCGACGGCTCTTATTCGACGGCAATTTCTTTCTGATTGCAGGAACGTCAAGAGCGGTTAATTTTTCACGCGGGATTGGGAAATAAATATGGAAAAGACAAATGCGATGCGCATTCTCGATTCGCACGGAATAGAATACGGAGTGCGGGAATATTCCCCCGAACTGACGGACGGGGCGCAGGTGGCGGCCGCATTGGGAGCGGAGCCGGACCGGGTATTCAAAACGCTGGTGACGGAGGGCAGCGACGGCAATCATTATGTGTTTGTGGTGCCGGTATCCGGCAGCCTCGATCTGAAAAAAGCGGCGCGCGCCGCCGGAATCAGGAGCGTTTCCATGTTGCCGCAGAAAAAACTTTTTCCGCTGACGGGATATGTGCACGGCGGATGTTCGCCCGTTGCGATGAAAAAACCGCTGGTGACCTTTGTGGAGGAGACCGCACAGCTGTTCGACCGGATTTTTTGCAGCGCCGGCCGACGCGGGTGTAATCTCGAAATCGCGCCGGAGCAATTGCTGTCGGTAGTCGGCGGAAAATACGCACCCTTGTCCGATTGAAGGGGCGAAAACTTCTCCTTTTCCGCAGGCGGGGGGGAAGGAGAAGCTTTTTTTGTAAGCCGAAAATACTCCCCCTCCCGCATTGATTCGGGAGGGGGAGTTGCACAGTCCGGTTTTCCGGAACAGAACGGCGATGAGGGTTATTTGCGTTCGGAACTTTGTTCCTTGTTTTTCGGAATGGCGCGGGGGTGGTTTTCAAATTTTCCGTACACTTCGTTGACCTTGCAGGAATAGGAAAAGGTCGCCCGGTAACGTTTGAGGATTTTCAGGAAGGCGCCGACCTGGCGTTTGCGCACGATGCAGATCATCAGAGATTTGTCGGTATGCGTATACATGCCCTCCGCGTGCAGAGTGGTGACGCCGCGGCCGAGCTTTTGCATCAGTTCTTCGGAAAGCGCTTCCGGTTTATCGGTGATGATTTCAAATTTATAGCCGCTCCTCAGGCCCTGTAACATGAAATCGACGACGATATCGGAAATGAAAATATTGGCCAGGGTAGAGATGACGGCATTTGCTCCCGAGCGGTAGACAAAGAAAGCCAAAACCACGACGGAAGCGTCCATCGCAAAGGCGAGCCAGGCGATGTTGTGCTCCGGGCGGAACCGTTTGATGAGCGCGGAGATCGCATAAGTACCTCCGGAAGCGCCGAAGCGGCGGATCATCAGCGAAAACCCGAGTCCGGAAATGACCCCGACGCCGATGGAGGCGAACACGAGATTGTTTCCGTCTTCATAACAGTTCCCGTCCGGAAGTGCGCCGTAATAGGGCAATCCGTAACGGGTATGTAACCATTTGAAAAGCATCAGCAGCGCAGACTGGAAGAGGAGATAAACAATCAGCATGATGCCCGTTTTCCGGCTGACGAAGATCGCGGCGAGAATGAATATGGGGATGTTGAGAAGCATCATGAAAATACTCATGTTCAGAGTCATTTCGCCGAAATAAGGCTCGGTGACGGAAGCAAGAATGGACGCGATACCCGTAATTCCGCCGGGCGCAAAGTTGTTGTAATTGGAAAAGTAGTACAGAGAAGAGGAAACCAGTAAGGCGGCCGCGAAACAGATAAAGACGTCAAAAATAATCGTACCGGGTCTGAGATCGTCTTTATCCGGATGCGGAAATTTTTCCGTTTGCTCCTCTTTGTCGATCGTTTCGGCCTCTGCCGGCGGGTTGGATTCGCTGGAATGCTCCATGAGTAAACCTCTTTGAAAAAGTTTTTCGGAAACGACTGCGGACGAACGACCGGGAAAGTT
>DVMZ01000068.1 GCA_018714725.1 Candidatus Scatosoma pullistercoris | reverse complement strand
TGGCGAACCCGGTGATCGGGACGATGGACCCCGCCCCCGCATTTCGGCCGATCCGGTCATATACGCCCAGCCCCGTGAGCAGGGTGCCGAGAAAGATGAGCAATACGCTGACCGTCCCCGCCAGTTCATCGCCGCTCAGCCCGAACAGAGCTTCCAGCATATACCGGAAAAACTGACCGATACAGCAGATGAGTCCGCCCACGCCGAACGCGCGCAGGCAGTTTTTGAAATGGTGGGTCGCCGGCGCAAACGAATTGACGTAAGCGATGTAATTTTTGTTGTAATTTTCCTTGTTTTTGCCCGTCATATCTCTCCTTCTCCCGCGCCGCCGGGCACATCTTTCGCCCCGGCTCCCCCGGCGTTTTTTCCCTCGCCGCAGGAAGAAGCGGGAAAGCAACTTTCCCGCTCGTCACGCGTCTTGAAACCGTCGAAAACTTTCACTCGTCTCATATCTATAATTTGGGAAAAATTTGAAAAATTTATACCACGGCAGACAAAAACGCAGCGGGGGATTTTACCATTCCCCGCCGATTGACTTTTACGCAAAAAACTGATAAACTGATTATATGGAAAACGGACAGAAAATAAATCCTTATAAAAATCCGCAAGGAGGTTGACTATGTCAAAAGCCGGCAGCCGTCTGGCTGTATTTGTATGCAACATTCTGATTGTCGCGCTTTCCGCGGCGGCAATTTTAGCCCATTTTCTGTTTCCGCTCTGGCGGGTACATATCGTTTTTCCGATTCAGGAAAAACTGCTGAAAGAAATGCTTCCCGAAGAAATGGAAAATCTGGACGTCGGAGAAATCGTCGGAGACGGAATTCCCGTTTCCGTCACACTCGAAATCCGGACGAAGGAGGTGTTTTCCTCTTTTGCCGATACCGGCGCCACGGCGATCGAAAGCACTATCGAACGCAATGCGGATTCGGTTGTCGATCAGCTTATTCCCGTCCTTGAAGAAGTCGCGGAAAAAGCCCTCCGGGCGGCGGCAAAACAGGGCGTCAACGACGTTCTTCGCGAACAGATCCGGAATTTTCTCGATCCGGAAACAAGCGATACGGACGCCCGCGTGGAAGAGCTCATCGAAAAAGCGGGGTTTGACGAAGAATATATCAATACCGCCGTCGATTCCCTCATCGATTCCATCTATGCCGAAAACGCCACCGTCGACACCGTCGCCGAACAGGCGTTGTCCTGCGTCGAAAACGCCCTGGAAAAACTGCGTGAAACCGGCGAGCCGGAATTTGAGGGCGCAACGCTGACCGAAGAGGATAAAAACAAAATCCGGGAATCGACTGCCGAAGCGCTGTCCCGCGTGGCAGACGAGAACGGAAGTATCAATATGGACCAATTCGTCTCTTCCCTGCTGCTTGGATTTTTGCGTTCTGAAAACTCTTCCGGCTCCGACGCCGCGCCGGAAGCCACCCTTCTCTCCTCGGAGTCGGGAAACACGTCGGGGGAAAGCGCCGGCTCTTCGGACGGCACGGGAAACACGGCGGGAAATTCCGGCGATACGGAAGACGCACAGACAGAACTGAAAGCGGAAGTCAAACAATTTCTGCTGGACAAAATTCCGGAAGGCACCGCGGAAACGATTGTGACCGGCCTGAAAATCGCCGGCGGCATACTCGCCTTCGTCCTCTTCACCTGGGCATATCTCATCCTGAAAATCTTATTCAAACTGTTCGCAAAAAATCCGGCGATCAAACTGAAACTGCCCATCTGGCTGGGCTGGATTCCCTTCCTGGTCCTGGCGCTCATTCCCGGCGCGCTCTTTTCTCTGATTGCTTCGGGGAATCCCGCCGTAACGGCCTATCTCCCCGCCGATTTGCTGCCCTATCTGGAGAGTCTTGAAATTTCCTTCTTCTCGGGCGGTTGGGTGGCCTTCGCGGCGGCGATCGCCCTCATCCTTCTCTCCATCCCGTACTCGGTCTTCCGCCGCCGGCTCCGCCGGGCATCCCGCTACGGCGATGAAGGAACGGAGGACTGATTTTAGCCGTAACAGTCGCCGCAAACAGACGCGGCGCAAATCAAAAAACGAATGTCTGAAACAAAAAAATCCGGGCCCGCCGTTTCCCGAGGAAACGGCGGGCCCGGTTCTTTCAAGCCCTGAACGTTCAGTTGTTCTTGCTCTTAATGTATTCGTCAATCGACTTAGCCGCCACTTTACCGGCACCCATGGCTTTGATGACCGTCGCGGCACCCGTCGCCGCGTCGCCGCCGCAATACACGCCCTCGATCGAGGTCTTTCCGTTTTCGTCCACGGCGATCTCGCCGCGTCTGAGCGTTTCGAGACCGGGCGTGGTCGCTTTGAGAAGGGGGTTGGGAGAGGTGCCCAAAGACATGATCACGCAGTCCACGTCAATGACAAATTCGCTGCCCGGGATTTCCTTGGGAGAGCGTCTGCCGCTGGCGTCGGGTTCGCCGAGCTCCATGCGGATACATTCGATTCCCTTCACCCAGCCGTAAGCGGGATCGCGGGGATTGTCCGTATCGGTGGCAAGAATGCGGGTGGGATTGGTCAGAAGATCGAAGATAATCCCCTCTTCCTTCGCGTGTTCCACTTCTTCGCGGCGGGCGGGAAGTTCCTCTTCGCCGCGGCGGTAAATGACATGCACTTCCGCGCCGAGGCGTTTCGCGGTACGCGCCGCGTCCATCGCGACGTTGCCGCCGCCGACGACCGCCACCGTCTTGCCGTGCTGAATAGGCGTGGAGCTGTCCGCTTTATACGCCTTCATCAGATTGGAACGGGTGAGGAACTCGTTGGCGGAATAGACGCCTTTGAGATTTTCTCCCGGGATGTTCATGAACCGGGGCAGCCCCGCGCCCGAACCGATAAACACCGCTTCATAGCCGTATTCGCCCATGAGTTCCTCGACGGAAATCACCCGGCCGATGACCATATTCGTTTCGATTTTCACGCCGAGGTCTTTGAGGTTGTCCACTTCCTTCTGCACGATCGCTTTGGGCAGACGGAATTCGGGAATACCGTAAACAAGCACGCCGCCCGCGACGTGAAGCGCTTCGTAAATGGTGACTTCATAGCCCATTTTTGCGAGGTCGCCCGCGCAGGTCAGGCCGGAAGGCCCCGAGCCGATCACAGCCACTTTGTGGCCGTTGGAAGGAACGGGCGTCGCCTTTTCCTTGGCGTTGGCGTTGTGATAGTCGGCGACGAATCTTTCGAGGCGGCCGATCCCCACCGCTTCGCAACCCGCCTTGATGCCGCGGGTGCATTTGCCTTCGCACTGCGTCTCCTGCGGGCAGACGCGGCCGCAGACCGCGGGAAGGGAACTGGACATCGCGATAATCTGATACGCGCCCTCAAAATCCCCTTCCGCCACTTTGGCGATAAATTCGGGAATGGCGATATTTACGGGGCAGCCTGCCACGCAGGGGCGGTTTTTACAGCCGAGGCAGCGTTTTGCCTCATCGATCGCCATCTCCGCGGTGTAGCCGAGCGCGACTTCCTTGAAGTTCCCGTTGCGCACGTCGGGCGCCTGGGAGGGCATGGGATTTTTCAGCGGATTCATGTTGAACTTGGGCATGTCACTTTACCTCCTTGCGGAACAGATTGCAGGTTTCTTCTCTCTCTTTTGCTTCAAAGTCCGCGTACATGCGCGCACGGCTCATCGCTTCGTCGAAATCGATCTCGTGGCCGTCGAAATCGGGCCCGTCCACACAGGCGAATTTCATCTTGCCGCCCACCGTCAGCCGGCACCCGCCGCACATGCCCGTACCGTCGATCATGATCGGATTCATGCTGGCAATCGTCTTGATATTGTAGGGCTTGGTGGCCGCACAGACAAATTTCATCATGATCAGCGGCCCGATCGTGATGACTTCGTCAAAGGTTTCGCCCGCGGCGAGCATTTCGTTCAGAGGCACGCACACATTGCCCTGACGGCCGTAGGAACCGTCGTCCGTCATCATATAGAATTTCTTGCTGGCCGCCTTGAACTCGTCTTCCAGAATAACGAGATCCTTGCTGCGGAAGCCGATGATCGAAGTGACGTCACAGCCCTGCGCCGCCAGTTCCTTGGCGACGGGGAGCGCGATGGCACAGCCGACGCCGCCGCCGATCACACACACCTTTTTCAGGCCTTCCGTCTCGGTCGGCCGGCCCAAAGGCCCGACAAAGTCGGGAATGGTATCCCCCGCTTCCTTATGGTTGAGCTTCTCCGTCGTGGCGCCTACGATCTGGAAAATGATCGTAACGGTGCCCTTTTCTCTGTCGTAATCCGCAATCGTGAGCGGAATGCGTTCCCCCTCTTCGTCCACGCGCAGAATGATGAACTGCCCGGGCAGAGCTTTCTTTGCGACGAACGGCGCGTCGATCACCATCTGCGTGACCGTCGGGTTCAGCGCTTTCTTTTCGATAATCCGATACATCTCAATATCTCCTTGTTTTTTTTACCGATATAACTCCGGATGCCGTCACCGACACCAGTATTTATTATACCATATTTTACGGAATTGTCAATAACATTCCCCGAAAAAATCCCCCTTTTTCATAAAATTCACACCTTTCCGCGCCCTTTCCCATGCGAAACGTTTGCTTTTCGGAAAACAGAAGCGTATAATGGTATACGGCTTGTAAAAATCCCTTCCTTCACAAATGCCCCGCCGGACAAAAGGTATCGGGAAAAACCGGCGCTTTCAACCCGACGCCCGACGTCGCGCCGTTCAAGCCGTTCCAATTTTACCGCCATACACCATACAAAGGAGTTCTTATTATGTCGCCTTTTGAAATTCTGTTGCCCCTGGCCCTCATCCTCATCCTGACAAAACTGCTGGGGCTCGGTTCGCAAAAAATCGGGCTTCCCGCCGTCATCGGCATGCTGGTCGCGGGGCTGCTCCTCGGACTGCTCGATTACATTCCCTCCGGAATCATCGATTATCTGTTTTTCTCCGAGGATATCAAAAACTGGCTGAGCGTCCTCGCAAAAATCGGCGTGGTGCTCATCATGTTCTCGACGGGTCTGAGCACCGATCTCAAACAGCTCAAAGCCTCCGGGCTCCCCTCCGTCATCATCACCACTTTCGGCGTCGTTTTCCCGATGGCGCTGGGCACGCTTACCGCCTGGGCGTTCAGACAAGGCGAAGGACTGCTCGGCCACTTCTTCTACGGCGCCATTCTCGCCGCAACTTCCGTTTCCGTCACCGTCGCGGCGCTGAAAGAGCTGGGCAAACTCAACACGAAAGTGGGCACTTCGATTGTCGCGGCGGCGGTCATCGACGACGTGATCGGCATCGTCATTCTCTCCGTACTCACCGGGTTCACGCCGCAGACGGGAGATACCGGCGCGTCGTCCATTCTTCCCGGCTGGTGGGTGAATGCCGCCTGGTGGCTGGTCTGTCTGAAAATCGTCGTGTTTTTCGTCCTTGCAATCGGAATCGGCGTGCTTTTGAGAAAGCTCTTCGACAAATTCGAGCACAAATATCCGCACAACCGCCGCGTTCCCATTCTCGCCATTGCCGCGTGCTTCCTCTACGCCTATGTGGCGGAGGAAATTTTCGGCGTCGCCGACATCACGGGCGCTTACGTCGCGGGACTGGTGCTGGGCGGAACCCTTCAGGAAACGCCCTACGTCGAAAACAAAGCGGATATGCTGGGATATATGATCTTTTCCCCGATCTTCTTCGCCAACATCGGCATGAACCTCGACTTCTCCGGATTTACCGGTACCTTTGCGCTGTTCGGGATCTGTTATGTCATCGCCGCAATCGTCGGAAAACTGGGCGGTTGTTCGCTGGCCGCACGGCTTTGCCGGTATTCGGGAAAAGACAGCTTCCGCGTCGGCTGCGGCATGATGGTGCGCGCCGAAGTCGTCCTGATCTGTACGGAAAAGGGAATTTCCAGCGGACTGGTCTCCCCGGCCGTTTATCCCTTTGTCTTTATCATCATTATCCTGACTTCCATTCTCGCGCCTCTGCTTCTTAAAATTTCTTACCGGAAAGAGGACGCGCTGGGGAATACCCCCGTCGGACAACAGGTGTAATCTGCTTATACAGGTTATACAAACGTTTTCCGATTCCGAACGAGACAAAATCCGCCCGGCGTTTTGCTGTCAAAACGCCGGGCGGATGATTTTATCGCCTTTCGCCCCCCTCTTCATCCTTTTCATCCTTTTTTCCTTCCGCTTTATTACGCTTTACTCCCGTTCGCTCCTTTTTACGCCGCTTCCTCCCCGACCTTCCCTTTTCCCGACGCAACCGCCGCTTAACGCCCGGGATGCGGCAGAAAATTCACCTCTGCCGAAAGGTTTTTACGGCTTCATTTTTTCCATGACGTAATTGGTAAGAAAGACCCCGTTTCTCTCCACCCGCTGTTCCCTGACCGCCCGATACCCCCGGCGTTCAAAAAACGGCTTCGCCGTGACGGACGCATGCGTAACGATCTTTCCTTCCGCCCGCTCTTCCAACCGGTCGCAGAGCGCCGAGGCAATTCCCCGGCCCTGAAAATCCTTATGCACATACAGCCGGTCCAGATAGCCCGTCTTATCGATGTCCCCGAATCCGACGATTTTCCCGCTCTCTTCCGCAACCAAAGCATAATGCGCCCGCAACGACGCGTCCCAACGCACTGCGTCCTCTTTTCCCGTCGCCCATGCGTCCAGCTGTTCTTTCGTATAATCCCGCGCGTTGACCGCGTGCACCGTCCCGTAAAACAGCCGGAGCAGTTCTTCGCAATCTTCCGAACGATATTCCCGAACAATCACAACCTCTCTCCTTTGCCGCCATCCGTCCCCGCTCCGCCCTTTCCGAGCAACACGGAAAGTAATTTCTCCCGCAGGGAGGACGGCGCCCCGTAAGGCGAAGGGAATTGCGTTCTCGGCACCCTCTCGTCGGCGGCAATCCGCCCGCCGCGCAGTACAACCACGCGATCGGCAAGCATCAGCGCTTCTTCCAGATCGTGCGTGACAAACACCGCCGTCCGCTCCTCTTCCGATTGTTTCCAAAGCCCGGCAAACGCCTCCGCCAGCCGGATTTTCAGCGCGGTATCCAAAGAGGAAAAAGGTTCGTCCATCAACAGCAATTTGCAGGGATTGAGAAAAGCGCGCGCAAAAGACGCCCGCTGTTTTTCTCCGCCCGACAATTCCGCCGGCCGCCGGTCTGCACAGTGCGTCAGCTGCGTCCTTTCCAGCCATTTGCCGATGTCCTCACCCCTGCCCCCCGCGTAAGCGAGATTCTGCCGCACCGTCAGATTGGGGAGCAGGCGCGGCTCCTGAAAAATATAGGAAACCCGGTCCGGAACGCCCGTGAGCTTTCCCCGATAGGGCGTGAGCCCGGCGAGGATATTCAGAAGCGTGGTCTTTCCGCCGCCCGACTCGCCGAGCACGCAGAGAATCTCCCCTTCGCCGATGTGCAGGGAAAAATCGGAAAACACCCGCTTTTCGCCGTATTCTTTCGTCAGCGCTTCGATTTCCATGACACCCTCCCCCTTGCCAGCCGGGCAATCAGCGCCCCCGCGCCCTCCAACAGAAAGCCGACGGCGATCACCGTCAGCGTCAGCGCAAACAGCCGCGGCATTTCCACATACAATTTCGCTTCCTGCAACAGCCCGCCGAGACTTTGATAGGTATTGGCCAGCACCTCCGCCGAAACGACAAGTTTCAGGGAAAAGGAAAGCGCCGCCGCCCCTTCCCGCAGCATATACGGCGCCGCACAGGGCAGATACAGACAAAAGATACGCTTTTGCACGGGCACCCTGTAAATGCGGCTCATTTCAACGAGATCGGGCGGGACGGCGGCAAGCGCGGCGCCCATGCCCGCGCAGAGCATGGGAAACAACGCGAGAAACGCGACGATCACGGGCGCGGTCGAAGGCGTCGTCCACACGAGAATGATCAGAATCACCGCCATGGTCGGCAAACTTCTCACCACCGAGATCAAGGGAGACAAAAAACGGCCGAAAGCAGGCAGCAGGTAAGCGACCACCGAACAGACAAGCGCCGCCGCAAACGAGAGGAAAAACGCGGAAAGCGTCCGGGAAAATGTCCCCCCGAACGCCCGCCAGAACCCCGGCGCCGAGAGAATCCGGCCCGTTTCCCTGAGCGACGCCCCAAGCGAAGGAATGAGGTAATCGTTCCCCGCCGCCTCATAGGCGATCAGCCAGAGCGCCAGCAGAAACGCCGCGGCGCAGGCTCCTCCGGTCAGCCGGCTGAACCACGCCGGTTTTCCGCCCTTTCCGGAAAAAGCATTCCCCTTCACGGCTGATAATAAAACGCGTCGGACACGACTGTCGCCGCGGAAGCGTTCACCGCGATGAGTTTTTCCAGAAACGCGTTGACCTCCGCCTTGCAGCTTGCGGCGCTTTCAAAGCGCACACCCGAATGCTGAATCGCGGTGAGGGAAAGATTTTCCACGCTCAAAGACGGGGTCATACCCGGGGTAAGATGCGCGGAAACCGCGTTCACGATCGTCGCCGGCTCCGTCTCCGTCAGCCATTCCGCCGCCGCGGGAAGCTCCGCCAGGAAACCGGAAAGCCATTCCCCGTCCGATTCGATCAGCGTATTTTTTGCCACGATCACCGCCTGCGGGTAGCCGGCTTCGCCGCCGTAAAGCGCCTGGAGGTCCCCTACAAATTCAAGAGAGGTCTTGTCCGCCTTCACACTTGCCGCGGGTTCGGGAACGACATAGCAGTCCATTCCGCCCGCAGGGCTTGCCTGGTCGGGCGTGATCGCGCGCAGATTGACTTTGTCCGCCGCGGGAGAAGAATCGTTTGTCAGTTCCTGCCAGGCGATCTCGTTGGCGTTCAGAATGACTTTGAAGGTGAGTCCGGGAACGTTGGCCAACTGCACCACGCCCACCGTCTTGCCGACCAAAGCAGACAGCGTCTCCGTCGTGTACTGCGTCTGCGCGTCGGCGGAGAGCATATACAAATTGCCGTGCGTCACCGTGCCGAGCATCTGATACTCTTCCCCGGTGCCCAGCAACTTACTGGCGAGATTGACGGGCAGCACGCATACGTCGGCCGCGGGGGCATCGCCCGTGACATACACCTGAATGGTCGAAGAATCGACGACGTGGTATTCCGCGTCCGTCCCGCCTTCGTTCATCAACTTCGCTAAAGCCAGAGCAGGAGCTCCGTCGGGCATGTACACCTGCACGGCTTCCGGAGCGCCGACGTCGTCAGAGCCCTGCGCGCAAGCCATAAAACTCACCGCGGAAAGGGAAAATACCGCCGCGGAAAAAAGAGATACCGCTGTCTTCTTTTTCATAAAAAACCTTCCTTTTTTGATTTTATCGATTTTTGTTTGTCTTTTTGTCCTTCTGCCCGATCCGTGCGGCCTTGCGGCGAGAATCCGGGGCGCCCGCCGGCGCTCCGTCTGCCGGCCCGGCAACGGTCAGATTTTACCGAACAGCGCTTTTACGCCGACGTGTTCGATTCTGCCCAGCTTTCCCGTAAGGGCGTTGGTGATTTCCACCGGGGCGTCCAGTACCACCGAAAGCACGGAAATCCCTTTTTCCCGATACGGAATACCCATTCGGCCCAGAATATATTCCCCGTACAGAGAAAGCGTTGCATTGATCTTCTCGCTGACCGCGCGGTCCTCGACGATGATGCTGATCACGGCTATGCGATTTTCGCCCATAAAAAACTCCTTTGCCCGCTGATACGGCAAAAGAGACGCCCGTCGGGCTTCCCGCCCTCCGGAAAAACACCCGGCCCGTCACAGTCGGAAAACTTCCTCCCGCTCCGCCGCCCGGCGCATTCTTTCCCCTTCTGCCGTCAGAAATTCTTTCGGTTCAGGTAAATTCTGAATAATTCTTTTAAGAGATTTTCTATAAAAACCGCTTTGCTTCTTCCCGGACAAAACGGTTTTTACCGGATTCTGCCGGCGGCTTTCTTGAAGAAAGCCGCCGGCAACAGGTATTTTTTATATCTGCGCCCGAAAATCCTATCAACGTCTGAATTTCTTCATCCGTTTGAGTTTCCTGCGCTCCTTCCGGGAAAGATTGGTGTGGTAAGGCACTTTCGCCGCCGGAGCATTCTCCGCTTCCTCTTCTTCCCCTTCTTCAGAGTCATCCTCCGCCTCGGCGTTTTCCTCTTCGGAAGCCTCAGCGGAAACAGTCTCTTCTGCGACAGTCTCTGCAACAGTCTCTTCTGCGGCAGCCGCTTCCGGCTCTTCCTTTCCTTCTTCGTCTGCCTCTACCGGTTCGGGCGTTCCGTCTGCCGCGGCAATCTCCGTTTCCACGCTCTCTTCGACAGGAGTTTCTTCCGGTTCCGCAGTTTCTTCTGTTACGGCTTCTTCTGCGGAAGTTTCGTCGAACAACTCTTCCAGCGGAACTTCTTCCTCCGAAAGATCTACAGAATCCTCTTCCGTCTCTTCAACAACCTCGGCGGGTTCTTCTGCCGTTTCGGTCTCTTCGACCACTTCAACGGGTTCTTCTGCCGTTTCCGTCTCTTCCACGACCTCAACAGGTTCTTCCGCCGTTTCGGTTTCTTCCATGACTTCAACGGGCTCTTCGACCGCTTCCGTTTCTTCCACGACTTCAACGGGCTCTTCGGCCGCTTCCGTCTCTTCAACAACCTCGGCGGGTTCTTCGACTGCTTCGGTTTCTTCCACGACTTCAACGGGCTCTTCCACCGTTTCAGTTTCTTCGACTACCTCAACGGGTTCTTCCACCGTTTCAGTTTCTTCGACTACCTTGACGGGCTCTTCTACCGTTTCGGTCTCTTCCACAACCTCTGCAGGTTCTTCTACCGTTTCGGTCTCTTCCGCAACCTCGGCGGGCTCTTCGACCGCTTCCGTTTCTTCGACCACTTCAACGGGTTCTTCGGCCGCTTCGGTCTCTTCCACGACTTCAACGGGTTCTTCGGCCGTTTCGGTCTCTTCCGCAACCTCGGCGGGCTCTTCTGCCGCTTCCGTTTCTTCGATCACTTCAACGGGTTCTTCCACCGTTTCCGTTTCTTCGATCACTTCAACGGGCTCTTCAACTGCTTCGGTCTCTTCGACTACCTCGGCGGGCTCTTCAACTGCTTCGGTTTCTTCGACTACCTCGGCGGGCTCTTCAACTGCTTCGGGCTCTTCGGCCGCTTCGGGCTCTTCCACAACTTCAACGGGCTCTTCGACCGCTTCCGTTTCTTCCACGACTTCAACGGGCTCTTCGGTCGTTTCGGTCTTTTCGACCACTTCAACGGGCTCTTCTGCCGTCTCGGTCTCTTCGACAACCTCGACGGGTTCTTCCACAACGGGTTCCGGTTCTTCTTCGTATTCCGGTTCTTCGGGTTCCGGAGCGGACTCCGCCAAAGCCAGTCCGTCCAGCCAGATGACGGCGTCGTTCTGATCGGCCGACTTTATGCCGGACTTTCTGTCCAGACGGTAAATTCCCTCCGCGCGGAGCTTTTCCGTCATTTCGTCTGCAGCGGGCTGAGCTTCTTCGGCGATACAGCCGCCGATGCAAGGCGAAATTTCCGCGAGGTCATAACTTGTCCCGTCGGCAACTTTGCCCGCAAAAGTATCCGCCGCCTCCGCATTGCACGCCACGGCGACACGAATGGTTTTCCCGTCCGCGAAAATTTCCGCTTCCCGGAAAGGCTTTCTGCCGCGAAGGCCGCTGTATTCCAGTTTCTTCAACGTTTCTTCAGAGCGATCCTGCAACAGGGTGCGGACCAATGCTTCCGCCAGGCCGCCGGACACCGCAGGCAGAACGCCCGCGCCCGAATATTTGACAAAAGGCCCGTCCGCCGCAGAACTTCTCAGCATTCTGACGTTGATATCGGCGCTCTGCAACATCACAGCCAGCTCGCGGGCGGTCAGAATAAGGACGTCCTCGTCCGTCTGCACTTCCGAAGGCGCGACGACGATGACTTTTGTCTTTTTTCCGTCGCGCATGAGATTATAGTACTTTTTGACCAGCGAAGCAAAATTCAAAGCCGGCGCAAAGCCGAGAATCTTGCCCGAAAGCTCCGGATATTTTTCGGCGAGCTCGTCCGCCTGAGCGCGAGGGGCGACAATCAGCGGGCCCGTACCGTCTTCCATGCGGCGGGACAGGTCGCGCGATACGCCCGCGATGGCATAATCCACGGCCAGAGCGCCGTCCACGATAATATCTGCGCCGATCATGCGCAGAGCGGCCGCAATTTTTCCGAATGCGTCCTCCCCCCTGGCCAGCGCAAACGATTCGCCGATCGCCGTACGCACCGCGGGCGGAATAATCACCGCGACGCGGACATTCTTTTTGGCTTCGCGGAGAATCCTCCACGCTTTCTGCATTGCCGTCAATTCATGCGGGAAAAACCCGGGAACGACTCTCTCTTTGCCGTTCACCCCATATTCCATAGTCATCCTCCTTGTCTTCCGGATCAGCCGATCCGGATCGGGATATAATTACGATATATTCATTATATCATACATTGCTGTGTTTTTCAAGAGCTACGGCGCAAAAATATTTCCGATTTTTTGAGTTTTTTTTATCGGAAATTCAAAGCTTGTCCGCCTCGCCCGCAATTTCCGCAAAACTCCCGACGCGCGCCGCCGGAGACTCCGCTTTCCCGAATCCGTAAGCCGCAAAGATAAACGGAATCCCCGCCTGCCGGCAGGCGAGCTCGTCCGTATGCGTATCCCCGACGTAAACGCAGGAACCGAGCGCGTATTTCTCTTTGAGCAGCAAAAGATTTTCTCCTTTTTTCTTCCCCGTCATCCCCGCGCAGAGAAAACCGCGGAAATACGGCTCCAAGCCGCAGAAGGACAGCAGATTTTCGATATACCCGCATTCGCAGTTGCTGACGATATAGAGCGCGTATTTTAAGCAGAGCGCCGAAAGCGTTTCCCTGACCCCCGGATACAGCCTGCCGCCTTCCTCTTTGAGAATACCGCGCTGGCATTCCATGCACTCCGCAAGAATCTCCGAGCGCGCCGCGGAAGAAAGCTCCGGAAAAAACCGGGCGCCGATTTCGTCCAGCGTCAGCCCCATGCAGTCCCGGATCTGCCCGATTTCGCAAGGGGGCAGGTTTCTGCGGGCAAAGACGAGATTCCAGGCTTTCGTCACGGTCTCCGACGAATCCCACAGCGTTCCGTCCACATCAAATATAACAGCTTCGATCATACCCCGGCTCCCGTTCCTTCCTTTTTCACCAGCCCGCTCTCGAGATAAATCCGCAGCAGGTCCTCTTCGTCCGGCCGATAAGTGACGCCCGCGAGCTTGGGATTTTTTGCCGCTTCCCGCGCATAGCGTTCCAGTTCTTCCCGCGTGTATGCGGCGTCTGAACGAAGCACTCTTTTCAGCGCCGCCTTGAATTCGCCAGTGGTCTTCAGCCCTGCGGCGGCCAGGATTTTTTCCGTCCGCTCCGGAAGCCGTTCGGCGCAAAGCGCCAGCATTTCGCCCAGCAGAATCCCGTTGGCTTCGCCGTGCGGGGTGCCATGATGATAGGTGAGCGGATACCCCATCGCATGTACCGCCGTGGTTCCCGACTGCGCGATCACCGTGCCCGCCAGCATGGACGCATACAACAGCTCGTCCCGATCTTCACAGGAAAGCCGGAAATTCTCTTCTTCCAGTTTCGGAAACAGGGAAAACAGAATGCGGACGCTTTCCAGCGCGGCAAGATCGCTCAACGGGGTGGAACGGAGCGTAAACATTCCCTCGACGGCGTGAGAAAGCGCGTCCGCCGCCGTGTTCACCGTGACGGCGCGGCCGAGCCCCAGCATATATTTCCCGTCCAGAAAGGCCAGCTTCGGAAAAAACGCGGGAGAAGAAATGCTGGTCTTGGTCTTTGCAAAATCGTTGGTGAGCACGGCATACTGCGTCACTTCGCTGCCCGTGCCCGCCGTCGTCGGCACCGCCGCCACGGGCAGGACGTCCTCCGACCAGCCTCCCGAAAAAATCTCCTCGTCCGGACGGGGCTGACGCGCGAGAACCGCCACCGCCTTCGCCGCGTCCAGCGCCGAGCCGCCGCCGATTCCGACGACAAATTCCGCCCCGGTTTTCCGCGCCTGTTCCGCGCCCGCCTGCACGCAGTCCAACGTCGGATTGGGACGCACCCCGTCAAACACGGAAAATTCCCGGCCGTTGTTCCGCAAAGCGGTCACGGCGTCCGCAAGCGCGCCGTTTTCCGACGAACTCCTGCCCGTCACGATCAACGCTTTTTTCCCGAGCGGACGGAGCAGTTCTCCCCGTCCGGTCAGACAATCCCGGCCGGAGATGATTTTCGTGGGCATCTGATAGACAAAACCGGTCACGACTTTTCTCCTCCCACTCTCACTTTTGCCCGGTAAATGGGCAGCCCTTTCTCCGCAAAACGACTTTCATACTCGGTGACGATGTTGTCCTCCGGATTGCCGTTTTTATGCAGGTCGTATTCCGCTTCCTCCACCGCAAAGCCGCAGGCGGCATATTCCGCCAGCGAAAACTCGAAAAAGTCGCGGTTGTCCGTCTTTTGCAGAATGTACCCGCCCGGCGTCAGCAGTTTTTCGTACATGCGGAGAAAATTCCGGTGGGTCAGCCGTTGCGTGGCATAGCCGAGCTTAGGGAGCGGCGTGGAAAAATTCAGATAAATTTTTTGCAGGGAGCCTTCCGGAATGTAGCAGGGCAGGCACTCCGCGCGGATGTTCAGAAAGCGGATATTGGAAATCCCCCTCGCCTTCACCTCTTCCATGGGGGTGAGAATGACGTTGCTCATCTTTTCCAGCGCCAGGTAGTTGACGTCCGGATTGCGTTCGGCCAGCGCGCAGACAAACCCGCCTTTCCCGCAGCCGATTTCCAGCTCCACGGGGCGGTCGTTGCCGAAGGCCGCCGCAAAATCGATCAGCGCGCGGTAGGAAGCCGCCGCCTCTTTCATGTTGAGTATCCCGCCCGCGCCCCGCGCAAGCAAAAATTCCCCGCACGCCTCCATGCGGGATTCAAAATTGCGCTTTTTGCGCATCCTGACAGACATGTGCTTCCTCCTCAGAACTTCCCGGTGCTTCCGAAACCGCCTTCGCCGCGTTCGGTGTCCGTGAGCTTGTCCGCCTCGCGGAATTCGGCGCGGAGATAGGGCGCCACCACCAGCTGCGCGATGCGCTCCCCGTCCGAAACTTTCTGCACTTCGCCCGAATGGTTGTGCAGGGCCACCATGATCTCCCCGCGGTAATCGGAATCGATCACGCCCACTTTGTTCGCGGGCGCAAGCCCGCGTTTGCACGCCAGGCTGCTCCTCGCATAAACAAGCCCCACATACCCTTCCGGAATCTCCAGCGCGATTCCCGTATGCACGAATTTCGTTTCGCCCGGACGGAAAGTCACCTCTCCGTCCGTCAGCGCGTACAGATCCGCTCCCGCCGCACTGGCGGAGCCGTAAGAGGGCAACACCGCCCTTTCTTCCAATTTTTTCACCGATATGGCGGACATCGTCGTCCCTCCCAGTTTGCTTTTGTCATTGTATTCATTATAACAGAAACGCCGGAAAAAGGCAAACAAAAGAGAGACGGAAAGCGTTCTTTCCCGTTTTCGGTCTCTCTTTTCCTTCTTTTTCCCTCTTTGCTCCTTTTTTGCCGTCCCGTCAGCCCAGCGCGACGTCGAGAAACATCATCAGCGCAAAACCGGCGATCAGGCCGACGAAAGCAAGAGATTTATGTTCGGTGAAACTGCCGGGGATGAGTTCCGAAGCGGAAACGGCAATCATGGCGCCCGCCGCAAAACTCAGCGCCCAGGGCATCAGGCTGCCGACAAACGTAGCCGCGACCGCTCCGATCACGGCCGAAGGGATTTCCACGGCGCCGGAGAGGGAGGAGAGCAGAAAGCTCTTTTTCCGGCTCATGCCCCGCGCGCGGAGCGGACAGGCCACGCAGAGCCCTTCGGGCAGATTCTGAATCCCGATTCCGAACGCCAGCATCGCCGCCGCCAGCGGACCTCCGCCGGCAAAAGCCACGCCCACCGCCAGGCCCTCGGGAACGTTATGGAGAGTCACCGCGGCGTATAACAGACGGCTTTTCAGCTTACCGGCATCCTCGCTCTTCGCCGCTCTTTCCGAGCGGGACAGCAACCGGTCGGCGAGCAGCACCAATCCGCCGCCCAGGCAAAACCCCGCCGTCACCGCAACCGCGGGCGGGACGGAAGAGGGATAGTCAAACGCGGGATTGAGCAGAGAAAAAAAGGAGGCCGCCAGCATGATGCCCGCCGCGGAACTCTCCGCCACCACCGAAAAGCCACGGTTGGGCCGGTCGGTGAAAAAAATCAAGAACGCGCCCGCCGTCGTCATCAGCCAGGTGAAAAGAGACGCCAGCAACGCCTGCAGGACGGGCGAAAGATTTTCAAGATAATTCATCGGTATAACATTTCCTTTGTGGTCTCGTCGGACAAAGCGCACCGGCTCCGCCTCCCGGCCCGAACGGTCTTGCGGCCCGGTTTGAACCGCGTCCCGATTTTTTCCCTGAAGCCGGGCTCAGCCGGGTGCACTGTCCCTGTAAGCAGTATATGCAAAACCAGCACCCCCGCGCCCCCTTTCTTCGTTTTTTCTTTCTTTTCTCTTTCTTTTCTCTCCCTGTTCCCGTATTTTTTTGCATTCTCTTTCTGACGGCTTGTTTGTCCTTTTTTCCGATCGCCGCTTCCCTGCCCCGCCCCTTCTCCCTACCGCCTTTTTCTTTTTATCCGTTTCCCTCTCTGTCCCTTTTTCTTTTTATCCGTTTTCGTTCCTGTTCTTTTTTCTTCCCGTCCTTTTTTCTTTCCCTCCCTTCCGAATTTCCCGAATCTCCCCTTTCGTCTCCCGGTCTCTTTCGGGTTTTTCTTTAACTTCCCCTCTTCTTCCCTCTTCTTCCTTTTTCCGTTTCTCTTTTTTTCTCTCCCTTTTCTGTCCCTTTCCCGTATCCCCCGCGGGCCGAATCGAAAAGACAATGAAAATACGGCCCCGCGCCCGGAAAATTCCGGGCGCGGGGCCGTTCAGAACTTTGGAATTTTTTCTGTCAAAAGAGCGAAAACTCTGTCGTTCAGAAAATCTGCATGAGAATGCTCTTTTCTTTCAGCCAATCCCTTTTC
Source organism: Candidatus Scatosoma pullistercoris (assembly GCA_018714725.1). Classification (GTDB taxonomy): domain Bacteria; phylum Bacillota; class Clostridia; order Christensenellales; family Borkfalkiaceae; genus Scatosoma; species Scatosoma pullistercoris. The sequence goes on along the minus strand of DVMZ01000068.1, from coordinate 3,436 downwards.
TTCCGGTAATCGGGCACAAACCGCTCCACCGTCGCCCAGAACTGACGGCTGTGATTGCGGTGAAAGGTGTGCGCCAGCTCGTGCACGACGACGTAATCGATCACTGCCGGCGGCGCGTACAGAAGCCGGAAGGAAAAATGCAGGGCGTTGTTATACGAGCAGGATCCCCAGCGGGTACGGGCGGAAGTGACGCTTAAAGAGGGATACGACGCGCCCATTTCCGCCGCGCGCCGGGCGGCGATACCGGAAAAAATCCGCTTTGCGTTGCGTTTCAGCCAGTTCGTCAGCCGCTTTTCCGGGTCCGACGCCGGCAAAAAAATTTCTCCCGTCCCCTCCGAAAAGCGGATATTCGCGCCGCCGTAAAGGCGAATGATGCACTCTCTGCCCAGAAGCAGAAACGCATAGCCGTCGAGGTTCCCGGAAGGCAAACGGACCGACGACGCTTCCGCCTCCGATTTCCGGCGGGCAATCCACCCCTCTTTTTCCCGCAAAAACGCAAAAATCCGCTCCTCGCCGCAACGCAGCGGCGCCCGGACGATCACTCGTCCGAACACGTCCACTGACACGGACAAAGTCCTGCGGCGGGAACGGATAATTTCATCGGGTTGTATCATAGCCCCTCAGCCCGGAAACGCTCACTTCTCGTAGCCGTTCGGGTTTCCGCTCTGCCACTTCCACTGCGACGCGCACATCTCTTCGATGCCGTATTTTGCCTTCCAGTGCAATTCTTTTTCCGCTTTGTCGGGGCAGGCATAGCAAGCCGCAATGTCGCCGTCCCGGCGGGGGCAGATCTTATAGGGCAATTTTTTGCCGCACGCTTTTTCAAAGGCGTGAATCATGTCGAGAACGCTGTATCCGTGTCCCGTTCCGAGGTTGTAGATATGCACGCCCGCCTCGCGGCAGTTCTCGATGGCGGCAATATGCCCCAGCGCGAGATCGACCACGTGAATGTAATCTCTCACCCCCGTTCCGTCCGGCGTATCGTAATCGTTGCCGAACACCTGGATGCAGGAAAGTTTTCCCGACGCCACCTGCGCGACGTAGGGCATGAGGTTGTTGGGAATGCCCTTGGGGTCCTCCCCGATCATGCCGCTCTCATGCGCGCCGACCGGATTGAAATAGCGGAGGAGAATGACGTTCCAGGACGGATCCGCCTTCCAGACGTCGGTGAGAATCCCTTCGAGGTAATACTTGGTGGAGCCGTAAGGATTGGTGGTGCCTCCCGTGCGGCACTCCTCCGTGAGCGGCAGTTTTTCGGGCGTGCCGTAAACGGTGGCCGAAGAGGAGAAAATAATTTTCTTGACGTTATATTTCTCCATCACTTCCAGAAGAGTGACCGTCCCGCCGATATTGTTCTCGTAATATTTAAGGGGAATATGGCAGCTTTCGCCCACCGCTTTCAGCCCCGCGAAATGAATCACGGCGTCGATCTTATTCTCGCGGAAAATCTTTTCCGTCCCCTCGCGGTCGCGGATATCCGTCTGATAAAACTTCACTTTTTTGCCCGTGATCTTCTCCACGCGGCGAAGGCTCTCTTCGCTGGAATTGCAGAGATTATCCATGACAATCACGCCGTAACCCTTGTTGAGGAGTTCCAGGACGGTGTGGGAGCCGATAAAACCGCTCCCGCCGGTAACCAAAATCGTTTCCATATATTTTCACCTCTCTGAAATAAATCTTCCGACTGACCATGCAGGCGCGAGCGGCCGCAAAATCCGCGGCACAAATCGCCCGGCCTTTTTATTCCGCTTCTTTCTCTTCCTCTTCCGGTTCCGCCCTGCGGGAAAGCACTTTCAGCACTTTCTGGCGGTCGGCCTTCACCACTTTGATTTCAAGGAAGCGATAACGGATCATTTCGCCCACCGGCGGAATCCCGCCGTATTTCTCGGTGACCCAGCCGCCGACCGTGTTGGATTCGCAATCCTCGTCTTCTTCCAGCCCGTACAGGCCGAAAAATTCCCCGAGATCGCATTTTCCGTCCACCCAATACTCCCCTTCGGCAATCTTGCCGTAGAGCACCGCCTCTTCGTCGTGTTCGTCCCAGATTTCCCCGACCAGTTCTTCGAGGATATCCTCCAGCGTGACGATCCCGACCAGGCCGCCGTACTCGTCCAGGACGGCCGCCATATGTATTTTCTCTTTCTGCAACTGTTTGAGAAGGGAGGAAATGTGCGTGTATTCGGTGGTGAATACGATGTTCTGCACGACGTGCCCGATTTCCTTGTCCCCTTTGAGGTAAGCGTTATAAAAATCCCGCTCGTGAATGAGCCCCACGACGTTGTCGATCTTTTCCCGGTACACCGGAAGCCGCGAATACCGGTTCTCCCGGAACGCCCGCAGAATATCCTCCATCGAGCTGTCCTCCCGGACCGCCACGACGTCCACCCGCGGGACGAGGATGTCCTCCACTTTCAGATCGTCAAATTCCAGCGCCGAACGCACCAGCTCCGATTCGTCCTCTTTCAGCGTGCCGTCCTCTTCCGCTTCGTCCACGATGGAACGGAGCTCCGCTTCGGTCACCGCGTCGTCGTGCTTGAGCCGGAATATTTTGGACAGCGCTTTCTTGTAGCCGTCGAAAATCAGTTCGAGCGGCTTGAGAATCCAATAAAAGAACTGCATGGCGGGATAGACGAAAAAGCAGAACTTTTCCGGATAGACGCCCGCGAGGTATTTGGGCGTGATCTCGCCGAAAATCAGCACGACCACCGTCATGACCGCCGTGGAAACCGCCGTGGCGACGGACGCGTCGGCAATGAGTTTTCCGAACACCACCGTGCCGAGCGCCGAAGCCGTCAGATTGACGATGTTGTTGCCGACGAGAATGGCCGTCACGAGTTTATCGTATTTTTCCTCGGCAAAAAGACAGACCGCTTTTCCGTGCTTCCTGCCCTCCGCCGCCATGTTCCGCAAGCGGATTTTGTTGGCGCAGGAATACGCCGTCTCCGTCGAGGAGAAAAAGCCGGAAAGCAAGACCAAAAAGATGATTGCAACAAATAGTAGAGGGACTGTGTCCATACATCCTCCGATTGAAATTCAGACGGGTCCTCCCGTCGTGTACCCCTTTATCATACTATATTCCGCAAAATTTGTCAAGGGGGAACGCATATACATTCTCCACCCTGACAAAATATTCAGGTTTTTACTTTTTTTGCGCCAATCATTCATTTCCGAAATCGGCCGGTAAGCCGCTGCCGACGTTTTGACAACGCCGGCAGCGGCCTCATCCTTTCCGGTTCTTTCTCTTCGCCTTTCCGGTTCTTTCTCTTCGCCTTTCCGCCCGCCATCTTACGGCAACAGAAAACAGGCGCTATTCCACGATCCCCAGAATCAGCGGCCGGGGTTCGGGAGGAAAATCCGAATATTCAAAAGAGCCCGCCAACAGGCGTTCCGCCTCCGGGAACAGGGCTTCGTCGGCCGCAAACAGCACCGCCAGCGC
>DVMZ01000067.1 GCA_018714725.1 Candidatus Scatosoma pullistercoris | reverse complement strand
GCGTCCGTGATCATGCTTTTCTCCTCCCGGCTATTTTGTGCCGGTTTTTTATTTTAATTTTATATTTTACTTTATACTCTCTGACGATTGCTTTTCCATTCGTTTTTTTGCCGTTCCGCCCCGCCCGTATTTTCAGCGCCTTTTTGCCGCGATTCCCGGAACGCAAGGGGCAGGGATTCGTTCATTTATAAAGATACTTCGGCCGGCCCGTTCCCGTCAACTTGCTCAGAAAGGATATTTCACCTGTCCGGAAACAATCGTATAGCGCACGGCGCCGCACAATCTGCGGCCGGCAAACGGCGTATTCTTGCCCTTGGAAAGGAATTTTTCGGGATCCACCGTCCATTCTTCATCGAGGTCGGCGATTGTGAGATCGGCAACGCCGCCCCGTTCGATTGCTCCCCCTTCCAGAGAGAGAATGGAAGCGGGATTTCCGCTCATTTTCGCCGCGAGCTCGGGCAATGTCAGCACGCCCGTCTTATAAAGGTAAGTGACGGCAAAGCCGAAGGAAGTTTCCAGCCCGCTGATTCCGAAAGCCGCCAGATTGTATTCGACATTCTTGTCGTTTTTGTGGTGCGGCGCGTGATCGGTGACGATACAGTCGATCGTGCCGTCTTTGAGCCCTTCCACGATCGCCAGGCGGTCCTTTTCCTCGCGGATAGGCGGATTGACTTTGGTATTGGTGTCAAACCCGGTGATCAGATCGTCCGTGGCGGCAAAATAGTGCGGACAGGTTTCCGCGGTCACTTTGACGCCCGCGCGTTTGGCGTCGAGGATAAGCCGCACACCCGAATAAGTGGAGACATGGCAGATGTGCACGGGAACGCCGAGGCTTTCCGCGAGACAAAGTTCCCGGGCGATGCTGACGTCCTCCGCCGCGCGTGGAATTCCTTTCAGCCCTGCCAGCGTGGAATTGTACCCTTCGTTGACGACGCCGCCGTCCGAGAGTTCGCTGTCCTCGCAATGGCAAAGGCAACGGATTCCGAAGCCGCTCGCGTATTCCATGGCAAGCCGCATCAGCCGGCTGCTCTTCACGGCTTTTCCGTCGTCGGAAACGGCGACGGCGCCCGCTTTCTTCATCTCTCCGATGTCGGCCAGCTGCGTGCCCGCCTCCCCTTTCGTGATGGCGCCGATCGGGCGGATTTTGCAAAGGCCGACCTCTTCGCCGCGATGGCGGATATAGCTGATCACCACTTTGTTGTCCGCGACGGGCGAAGTGTTGGGCATACAGCAGACCTGCGTAAAGCCGCCTTTCACCGCCGCTTTCGAGCCGCTCCCGATGTCCTCTTTGTATTCAAACCCCGGTTCCCGCAGATGCACATGCATATCGATGAATCCGGGGAAAATATGCAATCCCGAAGCGTCGATCACCTCTTCGCCCTTATCCGCTTTCAGCCCGCTGCCGATTTCCGCGATTTTGCCGTCCGATACGCGAAGATCCGTCTTTTCCACTCTGTCCGAAAACACCACGCTTCCGTTTTTAATGATCATGATTTACCTCCGTATTTTTCCACAAAAACATTTGATAGATTCGCCCGGCAGATCAAGCCCGGCCGCCGACGCCGGTCTTCCGGCAGGCGGCAACGCCCCCGCCCGGGCAGCGCCGTCACCGGGATTTCCGGTACTGCTGCAACAGGAACAGAAGCGCCATCCGGACCGCCACGCCGGAGAGCACCTGATCCTCAATCCGGCTCCGGTCGTCGTCGATGACGTCGCTCGTGAGCTCCACGCCGCGGTTGACGGGACCGGGGTGCATGACGATCGCGTCCGGAGAAGCGAGGGAAAGCACCTTTTCGTTGACGCCGTAAAACTCCGCATATTCGTTGAGCGAAGGGAAGTTGCCCGCCTCCTGGCGTTCCAGCTGAATGCGGAGCCCCATCACGACGTCCGCTCCTTCCACCGCCTCTTCGCGGGAAGCGCAAAGTTTTGCGCCCAGCCGGTCGATGCCTTTCGGAATGAGCGTTTCAGGCGCGAACATCCGGACCTCGGCGCCCAGTTTGGTAAGCCCGAACAGATCGGACTTCGCCACGCGGGAATGCTTGATGTCGCCCAGAATCGCCACTTTCAGTCCCTCGATCTTTCCGAACTTCTCCCGCATGGTGCAAAGGTCTAAAAGCGCCTGCGTCGGGTGTTCGTTCATGCCGTCGCCGGCGTTGAGCACGCTGGCTTTCACCGTCCTGGCAAGCAGGTAAGGCGCGCCGCCCATCGGATGGCGGATGATGATGAAATCGTTTTTCATCGCGTCCAGCGTCTTGCCGGTATCCACCAGCGTCTCCCCTTTGGCCACAGACGAAGAGGAGGCCGCGATATTGATGGTGGTGGCACCCATGTATTTGGCGGCGAGTTCAAAACTCGTACGGGTCCTCGTGCTGTTCTCATAGAAGAGAATGGTGGCCGTACAGCCTTCGAGATGGGGCAGTTTTTTTATCCCCTGCCGAAGCAGTTTTTTCATGTTCGCGGCGGTGTCGAGAATTTCCCGGATTTCCTCCGGTTTCGCGTCCACCAGGCCGAGCATGTCCTTTCTCTCAATCATTGCTTTTCTCCTTTCCGACGACAATCTTATCTTCCGCCGAGCCGCGCTCGGTAAAATATACTTTCACATATTCGTCGCGGGCTGTCGGTACGTTTTTGCCCACAAAATCGGCGCGGACAGGCAGTTCTCTGCCGCCGCGGTCGATAAGTTCCAGCAACCGGATCACTCTGGGTCTGCCCAGCCGGAACACCGTCTCGATGGCCGCGCGCACCGTCCGGCCCGTATGCAGGACGTCGTCGCAGAGCACCACCGTCTTTCCGGCAACGGAAAAATCCAGCCGGTTTTCGGTGTATTCAGGCAGAAAAAATGCGGAGACCAGATCGTCCCGCTGCATGCCGATATCCACGCTGCCGCAGGGCGCATCCACACCGGCCGCTTCCGCCAGAAACGCGCGCATGCGGCTTGCCACATACTCCCCGCCCCTCTTGATCCCGACAAGGACGATCTCCTCCGCCGGATCCCGCTCCGCTATTTCGTGCGCCAGCCGCACAAACGTCCGGCGCATGCCCTCAGAATCCATAATGACGTGTTCCATGCCACCCTCCTCTCCGGATAAAAGGCTAAAAAATAAGGTCCCGAGCGCATGCCCGAGACCGGAATTCCCTGTTCTTCGTCCGGGCGCGCAAAATACGCCCCGGAGAAATTTCGTCATTCACATTCCGTCTTGTCGGCATCGCAGTACCGCTCTTAAAGATCGGCTTCATTATAACACACTTTTTCCGTAAAGTAAAGTGTTTGCGACAACTTTTTTCCACGGATTTCTATTCGGAATTTCCTCTTCCCTCTCTTCCCGGAAACATCCGGCCGCCCGAACGGCCGCTCATAAAATTTCCGTCAGCCGGAATCCCGCTTTGTCGCACGAAGTCAGATAATATTCCACGCCGTTGCGGCAGGAATATGCCGGGAAATAAGCCGCGCCGTGCAGGTGGCCGAACACGACTTTTTCCACGCCGTGCGCCTCGAAAAGCCCGGTAAAAAGGCTGCCCTCCCCGCGGAGATTGAAGGGCGGATAATGAATCATGGCGATCAGCCGATCCCCCTCCTGCCGGAGTTTGTCCGCGCAGTCCAGCGCCAGCCGGAAGCGCTCCGCTTCCCGCTGATACAGCTTCTGATCGTGTTCGGAATAGTCGGGACTGCCGGGGCATGCCCAGCCGCGCGAACCGGCGATCACCAAATTGCCGACGCGCACCGCGTCCGTCTGCAAAAACACGAACGAAGAGTCGGGCGCGCTGTCCCTCAGCCGGGTGATCCCGTTCCACCAGTAATCGTGATTGCCGCGGATAAAAATCTTTTTCCCGGGCAGCCCGACCAGCCCGCGAAGGTCTTCCAGCGCCCCCGGGAGTTTCATCGCCCAGCTGATGTCGCCCGCGACGAGCGCGACGTCGTCCTCCGTCACTTTCGACCGCCAGTCGGCCTTTATTTTTTCAAAATGTCCCTCCCAGTTTCCGCCGAATATGTCCATGGGTTTGGAGGAATCGGAGGAAAGATGCAGGTCGCTGATCGCAAAAACTTTCATATTTCCATTATAACAGATTGCTTTTCAAAAAGCAAGAAAATTGCCTTTTCCCGCCGCGCTCTTTTTGCTTCGCTTTTTATCGGCATTTTGCCTTGCTTTTCCCTTGTTTTTTGCTTTTTTCTCTCTTTTTTGCCGCGCTTTTTGCCGCGAAGCGCAAAAATCCCCCCGGCTCCGGGGGGATTCTCCTGACGGAAATTTCAGAAAAAGGTCAGCAACGATCGTTTTTACAGCCGCAGGAACGGGTCTGGGGATAGAGCGGAAGCTCGAAGAATCCCGTGCAGATCTCATGAGAATATTCCTGCGCGGGCGGAATCGCGCAATAGCCGTACGAGGGGACGAGAATTTCCACCTGCATGGCGATTTTGAGGATGACCGTCGTGCACATACTCACCGTGAACGTATTGTCCGAAGCGTTGAACGTGCCCTCGGGCGCCACCGCGCTGGCGACGGCTTTCACGGTGAAGGGAATGATGGACGGAGCCGGAACAAACAGCAGAACGTCTTCGTTCATCGTCACCGAAGAAGTGGCTTTTCCCTCCGTCCCGTTGGCGTCGGTGTAGAGCACCTCTACGGGAATGGTCACGGACGCCTGGACGCGCGCGCAATGCTTGTCGGCCTGCCGGTCAATGACGAGATTGGAAACGGTCGCCTCGGACGAAAGAGAACGCGCACTGATGAACGTGAGCGGATATGTAGGATTTTCGGGCACGAAATCGGTGAGGACGAGCGTATAATTTTCCAGCTGCGTCTGCTTGATGCAGGCGTCGAAAATCTTTTCCGCCTGAATGCAGACTTTTTCCGTCAGACCGTTCAGCGGATTGCCCGTAATCGTCCCCGGACATTTATCCGATTGAAAATTGGAATAAAACGACATTTTTACCTCCTGTAACGAAATCATCCTGAAACGGCGCTCCGCAAAAGCGCGCGGAAAATCGTTTCAGATTCCTCCGTAATCAATTACTTATTATATCTTACGCGGTTTTGTCCGTTTTTGTGCCGGCTTCCCCGCGCGGAACGCCGGGCAAGTCCTTTTTCCGCCCCGCGGTTTTTCACCGGCGGCCGTTTTCGTCCGGCTCAGAGCAGCACTTTCATGCCGGGATACAACAGCCCGGTCATATTTTTCCGCTCAAAATTTTCGTCCGAACCGGACAGAAGGGTTTTGGTATCCCCGGCGCAGACCGTGTAAAGATTGCCGCGCAACGCGGGAACTCGGAGAATCTGCCCTTCGTACAGTTCGCGCCGAAGCCCGTTACAGCCGACCAGCGCGCTTTCCGGCAGGGAAAACGCCGCCGCGACGTCCTTCACGGTCTGTCCCTTTTTCACCTTGTAAAATCCGGGTATCACTGTTTTCAACATCATTCCATTATATGCGCCAAAACGCCCGTTTATCCACACTTTTCCCTCATAAAATCCCCCGACGGCTCGTACAATAAAGCATGAAAAAAAATCTTTACCGCACCGCCGCGCTGGTCACGGGTCTGTCCGTCGCCGAGCGCGCGCTGGGATTTTTATACCGAATCGTCCTCTCCCGGCTGATCGGTTCGGAGGGATTGGGGTTGTACCAGGTGGCGCTGTCCGTCTTTTCCGTCTTTATCACGATCGGCACGGGCGGTATTCCCATCACCGTTTCCCGGCTGATTTCCAAAAGCAAAGCCTCGGGCGACAGACAGGGCGAACACGCCGCCGTGACGGCAGGGCTGATCGCCTCCCTCCTCCTCACCCTTCCCGTCTGTCTGATCTTTTTCGTCGGCGGCAGCCGCTTCGGCTTTCTGTTCTCCGACGAGCGGTGTTTAAGCCTCTTTTCCATCCTGCTCTGCGGGCTGGTATTTTCTTCCGTCTATGCCGTCATCCGCGGCAGTTTCTGGGGCAACAAGCGTTTTCTCGCCCCCTCCGTGCTAGAGCTGACGGAAGAGATCGTCATGGTCATCGCGGGAATCCTTCTTCTCCGCAACGTGTCGGACGTATTTGAGGGGGCGCGGCTGGCGTCCGTCGCCGTCGTCATCTCCTACTTCGTCTCCTTCTCCTCTGCCGTCGTCTGCTTCTTTGCGCGGGGCGGCAGACTGTCCTCGCCGAAAAAGCAGCTGCGTCCGCTGTTCGGCTCAGCCCTGCCCATTACGGCAGTGCGCGCAGGCGGCTCGCTGGTCGGCTCGGCGGTGGCCGTCCTGCTGCCCGCCATGCTCATCCGGGCGGGCGCCAGCGCCTCGGAAGCCCTGCAGATGTTCGGCGTAGTATCCGGCATGGCGATGCCCGTGCTCTCCATTCCCTCCACCGTCATCGGCTCCATTTCCCTCGTGCTCGTTCCCGAGCTCTCCGAAGACTTTTACCGGAAACGCTATCGCCAGCTTTCCGCCAATATCGAACGCGGGCTGTCCGCCACCGTCCTCATCGCCTGCACGCTCATTCCGCTCTTCCTCGTTCTGGGCGAGGACGTAGGGCGGGTGCTGTACTCGGACGCGGACGCCGGCGAGATGATCCGCAACTGCTGTCTGATGCTGCTGCCCATGAGCCTCACGATGATTTCGACGGGCATACTCAACTCTCTGAACTTTGAAAAAGTCACCCTTGCCTACTACTTCATCGGCGCGGCGCTGATGCTGGGCGCGGTGCTGTTTCTGCCGCAATATATCGGCGTATACGCCTATCCCGTGGGAATGGCGCTCAGTTTTGTCGTCTCCTCGACGCTCAATCTCGCTTTCCTCGTCAGAAAATGTCCGCTCTCCAAAGCCTTCCTGAAAAAATGCCTGATCCTCTTTGCGCTGATGTTTCCCGTCTCCGTCGTCGGCAACTTCACGTTCGCCGCCCTCAACCGCTGTCTCGGCGCTTTGGGCGCCCTTTCGCTCACGGCGGCAGTCATGCTGGCCGTCACTTTCGTTTCTTACTTTT
>DVMZ01000066.1 GCA_018714725.1 Candidatus Scatosoma pullistercoris | reverse complement strand
GACAGCTGCACGGCGAGACGTTCGCCATGGCGTTTGCGGACATCTATACGTTCGGCCCCACTTTCCGCAGTGAAAAATCCAACACTTCCCGCCATGCGGCGGAATTCTGGATGATCGAGCCGGAAATGGCGTTCTGCGATCTGAAAGGGGATATGGACGTCGCGGAAGCGATGGTGAAATCCATCATCGCGCACGTTTGCGAAAGCTGCCCGGACGAGCTGGAATTTCTCAACAAATTTGTGGACAACGGGCTCAAAGAGCGGCTGAAAAACGTCTCGGAAAACGAGTTTGTCCGGCTGTTTTACACCGAGGCGATCGAAATTCTCAAACAGCATGCCGGGGAATTCGACGACAAGAACATTTTCTGGGGCAAGGATCTGCAGAGCGAGCACGAACGGTATCTCACCGAGAAGGTGTTCCGAAAGCCGGTGTTCCTCACCGATTACCCCAAGGAGATCAAGTCCTATTACATGAAGCAGAACGACGACGGGAAAACGGTGGCGGCGGCCGATCTTCTGGTGCCCGGCATCGGCGAACTCATCGGCGGTTCCCAGCGCGAAGACGATTACGACAAGCTGAAAAAGCGCATGGAGGAATGCAATATCCCCGCCGAGGACTGGTATCTGGACCTGAGAAAATACGGCGGCGCGACGCACAGCGGGTTCGGGCTGGGGTTCGAGCGCATGGTGATGTATCTGACGGGCGTGGGCAACATCCGCGACGTCATTCCCTTCCCGCGCACGGTGGGAAATCTGGAATTTTAAGACCTGTTTCAGGCCGGAGCTGCGGCCTGCCGGTCCGCGTTTTAAGCGGAAGCGGAAGGAGAAAAGAGTTATGATAAAAATTGCGATTGACGCAATGGGCGGGGATTTTGCGCCCGCCGCACAGGTGCAGGGCGCCGTTCTGGCGCTGGAAAAAGCGAAGGATTTTTCCGTCGTCCTCGTCGGGGACGAGGAAAAAATCCGCCGGGAACTGTCGGGGCTGAAATATGATTCTTCCCGCGTCGAAATCGTGCACGCGCCCGACGTCATCACCAACGACGACGTGCCCACCAAAGCGGTGCGCACGAAAAGGGACTCCTCCACGGTCGTCGCGTTCGAGCTTCTGAAAGAGGGCCGCGCGGACGCGCTGGTCTCTTCGGGCGCCACGGGCGCCGTGCTGACGGCCGCGGTGCTCATTCTCGGCCGGATCCGCGGGATTTCCCGCCCGGCGCTCTGCCCGCGCATTCCCAATCTGCGCGGTACGGGCACGCTGCTTTGCGATTGCGGCGCCAACCTCGAATGCAAGCCCGTCAATCTCGTGCATTTCGCGATGATGGCGACGGCGTACGCACAGGCGGCTTACGGCATGAAATCGCCCAAAGTGGGGCTTCTGAGCAACGGCACGGAAGATCATAAAGGGGACGCGCTGCACCAGGAATCCAACGCGTTGCTCCGCGAACTCTCCTGCATCGATTATGCGGGCAACGTGGAAGGCCGGGATATCATGGTGGGCGACGTGGACATCGTGGTCGCGGACGGATTCACGGGAAACATCGCGCTCAAATCCATCGAGGGTTGCGGCAAGGCAATCAGCGGGATCATGAAACGGGAGTTCAAGAAAAATCTCTTTTCCAAGCTCCGCGCGGCGATCGTGTACGACGTCATCAAAAATATCAAAAAATCCGCCGATTACGAGACGATGGGCGGCGCCATGTTCCTGGGCCTGAAAAAGGCGGTGGTCAAAGCGCACGGAAATTCCAAACCCGCGGGGTTTGCCGTCTGCGTGGGCCAGGCCGTGGACGTCGTGCGCGGCGATATGGTCGGCAGAATCGAAAAAATGCTGAAAATCGCGCAGCCCGAAGAGACCGCGGCGCCTGCGGAAAAGGCGGCGTCCGGAGTTTCGGCTCCGTCCGAAGCCGCCGGGCCGGAAAACGAGGGCGGGAATGCTTGAAACGGAATTTCCGGCGGGAGAGATAGAGCGGGAAATCGGATTTTCTTTCCGCGACAAAGAATTGCTGAAACTGGCGTTTATCCATTCCACCTATTCCAACGCGCACGGCGGAGAGAACAACGAACGACTGGAATTTCTCGGCGACGCGGTGCTGGAACTCATCGTTTCCGAACGGCTGTACGGAATCGGCGCCGGGAAAGAGGAGCTCAACGAAGGGCAGATGACGGAAGCCCGGCAGAAGCTGGTCAGTCAGAAAGCGCTTGCCGCGGCGGCAAAAAGGCTCGGGCTTTGTCAGTATCTCCTGTTTGAAGGCGGCGCCTCCAACGTGGGGGAAAAGACGGTGGCCAGCCTGTTTGAAGCGCTGACCGCGGCGATTTATCTCGACGGGGCAGGCGGGTATGCGGCGGCGCAGAAATTCGTCTCGCACAATCTTTCCCTCAGCGGCGAAGAGAATTATAAACAGCGGTTGCAGGAACTTCTGCAGTCCCGCCCGGGCGGGACGATGCCCGAATACGGCGAAGCCCGGAAATCGGGCGAGGATCACGCGCCGCTCTGGACGGTGAGCGTCTGCGCGGAGGGCCTGACGGCGGCGGGAACGGGGAAAAGCATCTCCGCCGCGGAACAGAAAGCGGCAAAACGATTGCTTGAAGCGCTCGCTTCCCGGGGGGAAGGGAGAGAAGGGCGATCCGGAAAGAATACAGAGAGAAAAGAATATAAGGAGTAAACGGCTTTGGATCTGAAAGAAATACAACTTGTCGGTTTCAAATCGTTCGCGGACAAGACGTCCATCCGTTTTGACGACGGAGTGACGTGTATCGTCGGGCCGAACGGTTGCGGAAAGAGCAACGTCGCGGACGCGGTCCGGTGGGTTCTCGGCGAGCAGTCGGCCAAGTCCCTGCGCGGCACGAGCATGCAGGACGTCATTTTCGGGGGGACGGAAGCGCGCAAACCGCTGTCCTTCTGCGAAGTGACGCTGGTGTTCGACAACAGCAAACACATTTTCGATATGGACGTGACGGACGTCGCCATGACCCGGCGGCTGTACCGGAACGGGGACAGCAAATATCTCATCAACGGCCAGCCCAGCCGGCTCAAAGACATCGTCGCCCTGTTCCACGGCGTCGGCCTGGGCAAAGAGGGCTACTCCATCATCGGACAGGGAAAAGTGGCGCAGATCATGAATTCCCGCGCCGAGGACAGGCGGCTGATCTTTGAAGAAGCCACCGGGCTGATGGTGTACAAGTCCCGCAAACAGGAGATCGAGCGCAAGCTGGAAGATTCCAATTCCAACCTGTTCATCTACCGCCAGCGCATCGACGAGGCGGAGCGCCGTCTGGGGCCTTTGTCCAAACAGGCTGCCGCCGCGCGGGAATACAATGAATATTCCGAATCGCTGAAAGTCAACGAGGCGAACACTTACATATACCGCTATGAGAACGCCGAGAGCGAAAAGGACAAATTCAAGCGGGATATTTCCGGGATTTCCGACCAGATCATTTCCCTGAACGTCCAGGTGGAAAAGATCAACCGCCAGACGGAGGAAAACCGCAGGAAAATCGCGGAAGCGGACGCCGATCTCACCGAGCTCAACGACCGCCGGGTGGAACTGTCCGTTGGGAACGAGAGAAAGGACGGCGAGCTGAAGCTGGTGCGGGAGCGGATCAGCACTTACCGTTCGCAGATCGCGGCGGCGACGGACGTGCTGGAAGAGAGCAAGAAGCGGATCGGCGAAATCGACGATTCGGTGGCGCTCAGCGCGAAAAAGCAAAAAGCCGATTCCGAGCGCATTTCCGCCATCGAAAACGAGACGGACGTATTGCGTTCGGCCATTTCCGCACTCGACAACAAGATCGCGGTGTTCGAGCGTCTGACGGACGAAAAGCGCATGAGCCAGCTCTCTTCCGCCGAAGATTTGTCCGAGCTGAAAAAGAACCTCGGCAGTATTTCCGCGCGCAAGGACGCGACGGAGGAGCGGATTAAGGAGATCGACGCCGCGATTCAGAAGAGCGAGCAGGGGAAAGAACGGCTGCAGGACGAATTGTCCGCCGTGCGCTCAGACCTCAAAAAACTTCGGGAATTTACCTCCAAGGGCACGCAGGCGATCGAGGAACAGACGGAAGAAGTGCGGGAAATGCAGCTCACCGTCAACAACTTCAATCAGGACCTGTTCAATGCCAACGGCCAGATCGCTTCTCTCAAAGACAGCCTGGAAGTGTACATCAGCCTGAAAAACCGCTTCGAGGGGTATAAGGATTCCGTGCGGCGGCTGCTGTCCGTGTCCAAGACCAATCCGGACGTGGGCAACCGCGTGAAAGGCGCGCTGGCCGACATTATCCGCACCGAGCAGAAATACGAAACGGCCATCGAAACGGCGTTCGGCGGCGCGATGCAGAACGTCGTCACGGCCACCAGCGACGACGCCCGTTATCTCATTGAATATCTCAAACGCACCAACGGGGGCGTGGTCACTTTCCTGCCCGTTTCCAGCATGCGTCCCAAGCCCGATACCAGGGAAATTCAGCGCGCGCTGAGCGAAAAGGGGGCTCTGGGACTCGCCACCGAACTGGTGCAGTACGACGAATATTATTATAACGTCATTTCCAACCTCTTGGGGAACACCCTTATCTGCGACAATATTTTCAACGCGAACACGATCGCGAAAAAGTACGGCAACTCCTTCAAGATCGTCACGCTGGACGGCGACATCGTCATGACGAGCGGCGCGATGACGGGCGGAAGCCGGCGCAAGGACGCGGGGTCGCTCCTGTCCAACGAGCGTAAAATTCAGGAATGCAAGGAGAACATTCTCCGCAAGCAGAAATATATCGAAAAGCTGAAAGTGGCGATCGCCGAAAGCGAAAAGGCGCGGGAAAAGGCGGAGGAAGAAGTGGAAAAACTCCGCGCGAAGTACCAGTCCTCTTTAAGCGAACAGGCGGCTCTCGAACAGCGGGAAGCGGCGCTCGGGCAGCAGATCGAAAATGCGGAGGCGGACATCGCCGTCTATCGCGAAGCGCTGCAGGAGCTCAACGCAAAGCTGGAGGCTCTGCGCAGCGAAGAGGAAAATTCCTCCAAGAGCGAAGAGGAGCTCAATTCCCTGCGCGCCGACGCGGAAGAACAGCTCACTTCCCAGCGCAGTCAGTGCGACCGGTTCCGTGCCGAGCGCGAGGAAAAGAGCAAAAATCTGCACGACCTCGAAGTGGAATATGCGGCGTTGGTCTCCGCGGTGGAAAAGGAAGAAGAGACGGTCCGCCGGCTGACTTCCGAAAAGGAAGAGCTCGTGAAGCGGATTATGGAGACCGAGCAGTCGAGAAAGGATTTCCAGGGCAAGCTGAACGAACTCGAGGCGGTGGCGCAGGAAAAGGAGCTCACCGAGGAAGAGCGGGCGGCCGTTCAGGAAATCATGGACAAGATCGCCGCGATCTCCAAGGAAAAAGAGGAGATCAACGCGCGTCAGGCGGCTTTGGAGGAGGAAAAGACCTCTTTGCAGGAACGCATCACCAAGCAGTCGGACAAGCGGTATAAATGCGAAATCGAAATCAGTAAGATCGATACCAATCTCGAAAATATGCGGCTGAGAATCGACGAAGCCTACCACATGGATTACGAGGGGTGCCTCGCGCTGCGCAAGGAAGGGTTTGACGTGGAAGAGGCGGCGACGGTCATTGCCGTACTCAAACGCAAGATCACGATGCTCGGCGCGGTCAATCCCAACGCTGTGGAGGAATACGACGAAGAGAAAGCGCATTACGACGAGATGATCACCCAGCGCGACGATTTGCAGAAGGCGATCGAAGACCTCACGTCCGCGCTCAACGATATCCGCGAAGAGATGCTCAGGCAGTTCAACGAGGGATTCGACAAGATCAACGAACATTTCAAGACCACGTTCAAGGAACTGTTCGGCGGCGGCCGGGCGGAGTTGCAGCTGGATTATGTGGAGGGCGAAGACCCGCTTGCCGCGGGCGTGGAAATCGTGGCTTGCCCGCCGGGGAAGAAACTCAGCAAGATTTCCCTGCTTTCGGGCGGCGAACAGGCGCTCACCGCCATCGCCATTCTGTTTGCCATCCTCAAGACCAACCCGATGCCCTTCTGTATCCTGGACGAGATCGAAGCCGCGCTCGACGACGCCAACGTCGATCGGTTTGCCTCCTATCTCAAGCGCTTCTCCGAGGATACGCAGTTCATCGTCATCACGCACAGAAAACCGACGATGAACCAGGCGGATTCCCTGTTCGGCGTCACGATGCAGGAAAAGGGCGTTTCCAAGATCGTTTCCGTGAAACTTGCGGAAGTGGAACAGCGGCTGGGCGCGGGTACCGTCGAATAAAATAAGACGGAAGTTTCGCCAAAACTACGGAGAATTCAGATGGGTATATTCGGAAAACTGTTTGGGGCGCTCAAAAAGACGAAGGATAACTTTTCGGAAAAATTGCGGGTGCTCTTTTCCAAAAATAAACTGGGCGACGCCTTTTACGAGGAACTGGAGGAAATTCTCATTTCCTCGGACGTGTCCGTCTCCACCGCCGAAGAAGTGGTGGAACGGGTGAAGGAACAGGCCATCGGGGAACGGCTGAAAGACGAGCAGTATGTCACCGAGCTCCTCCGCGGCATTCTCACCGGCATTCTCGAAGAAGCGGAGGTGCCCGATCTTTCCTATCCCTGCGTAATCATGCTCGTGGGGGTGAACGGCGTCGGCAAGACGACTACGATCGGCAAGCTGGCGCACTACTTCCTTTCGCAGGGAAAAACGGTGACGCTGGCGGCGGCGGATACCTTCCGCGCGGCGGCGAGCGAACAGCTGTCCGTATGGGCGGAGCGCGCAAAGGTGCGCATTGTCAAGCACGAAGAGGGCAGCGATCCCGCGGCGGTCATTTACGACGCCGTGTCCTCGGCCAAGGCCAGGGGAACGGACGTCGTCATCGTGGACACCGCCGGGCGCCTGCACGTCAAGGACAACCTCATGAAAGAATTGCAGAAAATGGAACGGGTGGTCCTGCGGGAGTATCCGGAAGCGGATTTCCTCAAACTGCTGGTTCTCGACGCCACCACCGGGCAGAATGCCCTCTCTCAGGCGCGCGTGTTCGACGAGGCGGTGGAGCTCGACGGACTGGTGCTCACCAAACTGGACGGCACGGCAAAGGGCGGGTTTGTGTTCTCGCTGGCTTCCGAACTCATGTTGCCCGTGATCTTTGCGGGTACGGGCGAAAAGATAGAGGACCTCGAAAAATTCGATTCCCGCAGTTTTGTGGAAGCGATTTTGTAAAAAGGAAGGGGCAGGGTTTTAATGACCGGAACGCCGGCGGAAAGGTTCCGCCGGCAGATTTTTTGTTCCGGGGAATGCCGGTTTTTCTCCTTTCAGAGGGACAGGGGAGGGATGAGTGCGCTTTGTACTCGGAAATCGTGCCGGAAAAGCCCTTTTTTGAGGGAAAAACTTTTCCGGCATTGACTTTCGGGGCGAAGTGTGGTACAATAAAGGAAAACCGAAGCTCCCGAAGGGGCTCGGAGGCGCGGAAAGCGCCATGGGGAGAAATATGGGAAATATATTGGAATGTGCGTATCTGACCAAGGATTACAAGGGGATCCGCGCGCTGGATCATCTGACCTTTGCCATTCCGGACGAAGGGAAGATCGTGGGTCTTCTCGGCACCAACGGAAGCGGAAAGACGACGCTGATCAAGCTGATTGCGGGACTTCTGACCCCCACTTCCGGGACGCTGACCGTCGCAGAAAAACCGATCGGAACGGAGACAAAGGCGCTGGTGGCGTATCTGCCGGACACTCATTTCCTCAACGAGAGTTTTTCCGTCACGCAGGAAGTGGAGTATTACAAGGACTTTTTCGCCGATTTTGACGAAGCGCGCGCCTGGAAGATGATCGACGAACTGGGAGTGGGACGGAACCAGAAAGTGCGGGCGCTGTCCAAGGGGACGAAGGAAAAACTGGGGCTGATTCTGACGCTGGCGAGAAATGCGAAGCTGTATATCTTTGACGAGCCGATCGCGGGCGTGGACCCGGCGGCGCGGGAGTATATCCTGCGCGTCATCGAAGAGAATAAGCGGCAGGACGCCACGATGATCATCTGTACGCACCTCATCGGAGATATCGAGCCCGTGCTCGATTACGTCCTCTTTTTACAGGCGGGCAGAATTGTCCTGGCGGGCGGCGCCAACGACATCCGCAAGGGGGAGGGCAAAACGATCGATCAGTTGTTCCGGGAGGTGTTCAGATGGTAAAACGCGCCGAGAAAAAATCTTCCAAGTTTGAACGCGGACCGCGCAAAGTCCGTAAAAGCATGCTGAAAAAACTCATGAAATACGACTATCGGGCGCAGTTCCGGATTCTGGGGCCCTGTTACCTTGCGGTGGCGGGCTTTACGCTGATCGCTTCCGTGTGTATCGCGATGCTCAAATACGCCCAATCGGATATTGCTGTGTGGTGCATGGTTTCCACAAATACGGTTTATGGATTGGCCATAGCGGCCTCCGCGTTTTTTTCCTTCTTTAACTTTCTGTTTTGTTATTACAAGAGCTTTTTCTCCAAAGAAGGATATCTGACGCTGAGCATTCCCGCTACGCCGGAAGAGCATGTCT
>DVMZ01000065.1 GCA_018714725.1 Candidatus Scatosoma pullistercoris | reverse complement strand
TCACGGACGCATTGATTGAACGCATCGTCGGTTTGCAGAATCCCACCTGCGTGGGGCTGGATACTTCGTTCGACTATCTTCCCGAAAAAATGCGGGAGGGGGTCAGGGATTTTTCCGCGGCGGCAGAGCGGATTTTCGAGTTCAACAAACAACTCGTCGATCACCTGTATGATGTCGTTCCGTCCGTCAAGGTGCAGATCGCCTATTATGAAATGTACGGCGTGCCCGGCCTGAAAGCGTTTGAAGAGACGCTCCGGTACGCTTCGGAAAAGGGACTGATCGTCATTGCGGACGCAAAGCGCAACGACATCGGCTCGACGGCGGCCTGCTATTCGACGGCCTTCCTCGGCGAAACTTCGGTGGAGGGAATGCGTTTCCGCGCTTTTCCCGCCGACTATGTCACCGTGAACGGCTATCTCGGCACGGACGGGATTCAGCCGTTTGTCAAGGACTGCGCGGAAAAGGATCGCGGAATCTTTGTGCTCGTCAAGACTTCCAATCCCTCGAGCGGGGAACTTCAGAACCGTCTTTTTGACGACGGAACGCCCGTGTACGAATACATGGGTGGCCTTGTCGAAAAATGGGGCGCCGGAACGGAGGGCAGATACGGCTACTCGGCGGTGGGAGCGGTCGTGGGGGCCACGCACCCCGAAGAGGCGGCCCGCTTGCGGAAATTGCTGCCGCACACCTTTTTCCTGATTCCCGGGTACGGGGCGCAGGGCGCCAACGCGGAAATGCTCCGGTGCTGTTTCGGCGCGGACGGGCTGGGCGGCGTCGTCAACAATTCGCGCGGAATCCTCTGCGCGTACAAAAAAGACGGCGGGCTGTACTACGAGTCTGCACGGAAAGCCGCGATCGCCATGCAGGAGGATCTGTCCCGCACGATCGGGAAAATGGGACGGTGACTTTCGTCAGCTGTCGTTGATCATTGTCCGGACTGCGGAATGCCGGTCGTATGCGGCAATTTGCAGGCGGAGCGGGCAGACAATCCGGGCGGACGGCTCCGGTGAACGGAATACGGAAAAGCGTATACGGGAGAAAACATATGAAAGATTATCGGGCTTTGGTAACGTCGAACCGGGAAATTGCGGAGGGGATTTACGAGCTGGTCTTTGTCCTTCCCGAACCGGTTGCGGTGCGGGCGGGACAGTTTGCGGAAATTTCGGTGGGCGGCGCGCATCTGCTGCGGAGGCCGTTTGCCGTATGCAAAGCGGAAGGAGAAAAAATCACCGTTTGTTTCCAGGTCCGCGGCGAGGGTACCCGCCGTTTGGCTTCGGTGGGGGCAGGGGAGAGATTACAGGTGCTTATGCCCCTCGGAAACGGATTCTTTGTCCGCCCGGAAGAGAAGAAAGTCGCGCTGGTGGCGGGCGGAGTCGGAATTTTCCCGATGATTTCCGTCGCTAGGGAATATGCGGCGGAAAAAGAGCTGCATGCCTATCTGGGCTTCCGGAATGCGGCGGCGGTGTGCGGGCTGGACGAGTTCGCCGGGGCGAAAGCGGTGCGGGCGGTGACCGACGACGGCAGTTTCGGCGAAAAGAAGAACGCGGTGCAGGGGCTGGAAACGGATCTCCAAGCGGGAATCCGGCCGGACGTCGTGCTTGCCTGCGGCCCTCTTCCCATGCTCCGGGCGCTGAAATCCACCCTGGAAAAAGCGGGGATTCCGGGATATGTCTCTTTGGAAGAGCGGATGGGCTGCGGAATCGGCGCCTGTCTCGTCTGCGTGTGCAATCTGACGAACGGCGAGCACGCGCGGGTTTGTAAAGACGGGCCGGTCTTTCCGATCGGGGATGTGGAGCTTTGACGGCGGAGGAGAAAAACATGGCGGATTTAACGGTGGAACTTTGCGGACTCAGATTGAAAAATCCCGTGATCGCCGCGTCGGGGACGTTCGGCTTCGGCAGGGAATTTGACGAACTGTACGATATCGGGCTGTTGGGCGGCGTTTCGACCAAAGGACTGACCCTGGAAGCGCGGCTCGGGAATCCCGTGCCCCGGATTGCGGAGGCGCGCGGGGTGATTCTCAACGCCGTCGGATTGCAGAATCCCGGCGTGGAGCACTTTATAAAGTATGATCTCGACTGGCTGAAAGGCAAGGGCACGGCGGTGATCGCCAACGTCGCGGGGCGGACGAAGGAGGAATATGCGGACATCTGCGCCCGGCTGGACGGGCTGGCGGATATGATCGAGCTGAATATTTCCTGTCCCAACGTGAAGTGCGGCGGCATGGCGTTCGGAATCCGACCGGAAAGCGTGGAGGAAGTGACCCGATCGGCAAAATCGGCGCTGAAAAAGACCCCGCTGATGGTCAAACTTTCGCCGAATGTGGAGAGCATTGCGGCAAACGCATGCGCGGCGGAACGGGGCGGCGCGGACGCCCTTTCGCTCGTCAATACTTTTACGGGCATGGCGATCGACATCGAGAGGAGAAAGCCGATCATCGCGAACAATACGGGCGGGGTTTCGGGCGCGGGGATCCGGCCGATTGCGGTGCGCATGGTATTTGAAGCGGCAAACGCCGTGAACATTCCCGTCGTCGGGATGGGCGGGATCACCTGCGCCGAGGACGCCGTCGAGTTTCTGATGGCGGGCGCGGTCGCCATTCAGGTGGGAACGGCCAATTTCACCGATCCCCTGGCCTGTCCGAAGATTATCGAAGGACTCGGGTGCTGGTGCGACGCGCACGGCGTGAAAAAAGTGTCGGAACTGACCGGGGCGCTTCGGCTCAACGGCTGAAGGACGGAATTACCGGAAAACCGGAACGGAGCTCGGCGAATGAACGGCCGGCAACCGGAGGGATGGATTTTCCGGACAAACGGCGGGAGAAGGAAGAGGCCTGATTTTTATGAAAGCGGTTATAAAGGCTGAGATTACCGCAGAAAAAACAAAAAACGGGAGGCAGAAAAAATGGCATTGACGTATCGGGAGGAATTTATCCGGTTCATGGTGGACAGCGGGGTGCTGAAATTCGGGGAATTCACGCTGAAAAGCGGCCGGAAGGCGCCTTACTTTATCAATACGGGCAATTATAAGACGGGCGCGCAGCTCGCCAGGCTGGGCGGGTATTATGCGGCGTGCATTCAGGAAAACGGGTTGACCGCGGACACGCTGGTGGGGCCGGCGTACAAGGGGATTCCTCTTGCGGTGACGACGGCCGTGGCCCTGTTTGAAAAGTACGGGGTGGATATGAATTATTGCTTCGACCGCAAAGAGGCGAAAGACCACGGAGAGGGCGGGTTGTTTGTCGGCAAACAGCTTGCCGACGGCGAGCGGGTGATTCTCATCGAGGATGTGATGACTTCCGGGAAGGCGCTTCGGGAAATGCTGCCCAAACTGCAGGCGGCGGCCGACGTGCGCGTGGAGGGCGTGGTCATTTCCGTGGACAGAATGGAAAAAGGGCAGGACGGCGGATTGTCTGCCGTACAGGAAGCGTATCGGGAATTCGGTGTGAAAGTGTATTCCATCGTCACGATGTCGGATATCATCGCCGCCATCGAAAAGGGGATTGTGGAAGGGAAGGAGTTCCTGCCGGCGATGTATGAATATCGGAAAACGTACGGCGCGGACTGCTTGTTAAAAAACGCGGGCCCGTCCGATACAATTCGGACGGGCCCGTAAGATATGATTTATGATTATTTGATCGATTCGCGACGTTTCGCGCCTTCATTCCGCCTTTACCGCAGAAACCGGAAAACGGGCAGAAAGACGGGCGCAGGCATTCCCGAAACGGGGAACGGCGAGAAGTAAAACATTCCCGTCACGATCAGCAAAACCGCAAAGAAAAACAGCAACGCCGCCAGGGGTAAAAAATTTCTTTTCATGCAAATAGTTTGGCTGAAAATTCGCCCTGCTATTTACAAAGGGGAAAAGTTGTGATATAATACAGAAAAAGCGGAGGACGGCGATGGACTGTCGGAAACTTTACGGGGAAAACGTCAACGAACAGGCGGTTTCGGACCGCTATCGCGCAATCGCGGAAGAATACCGCAGGCTTTGGGGCTCTTCACCGGACGCGTTTTTTTCTTCGCCCGGCAGGGCGGAAATCATCGGCAATCATACCGACCACAACGGCGGAAAGGTGATCGTGGCGGCGATTACCTGCGATATTGTCGCCGCCGTGGGCAGACGGCGCGACGGCATTGCGGAAATCCGTTCCAAAGGATTTCGCCCCGTCCGGTTCCGGCTTGCGGATACGTCGCCGCACCGTTCGGAATTCGGCAGAAGCCCCGCGCTGGCGCGCGGAGTGGCGGAAGGATTGCGGCGCAAAGGGATTCCCGTGGCGGAATTCGGCGGTTTTTCCGCCTACACCGAAAGCACCGTTTTCCGGGGCGCCGGCGTGTCTTCCTCGGCGGCGTTTGAGATTCTTATCGCGGAAATTTTCAATCGGCTGTTCCTGGACGGCAGACTTTCTCCGGGCGAAAAAGCGGCGGTCGGACAGTTTGCGGAAAATAAATATTTCGGAAAACCTTGCGGATTGCTCGATCAGTCGGGGGTGGCGTACGGAGGACTGAATGAGATGGATTTCAAAGACGTAAACCGGCCCTTCGTCGCTCCCCTGCCTGTGCCCAACGGGTATTCGCTGGTACTTGTCAACACGGGCGGATCGCATGCGGGGCTGACTTCGCATTATGCGGATATCCGGCGCGAAATGGCGTCTGTCGCCGCGTTTTTCGGAAAAAATACCCTTCGGGAAGTGAGCGAGAAATCTTTTTGGGAGGCTTTGCCCCGGCTTCGGAAAAAAGTACACGAGCGGGCCATTCTCCGCGCGGCGCATTTCTTTGAAGAAAGCGCGCGGGCGGACCGGGCCGCGGCGGCGCTCCGGAAAGGGGATATGGCAGCATTTCTCGCGTTGATGAAAGAGAGCGGAGAAAGCAGTCAGAAATATTTGCAGAACTGCTTTGTGCCGGGCGAATCGGTGCAACCCGTTTCGCTGGCGCTTAAAATTTCCGAACGCCTGTTGAAAAACGGCGGCTATCGCCTGCACGGCGGCGGGTTCGCGGGGACGGTTATCGCCTGCGTGAGCGATGGCGAGCGGGAAGAATATGTGCGGGAAATGTCGCGCGTGTTCGGGAAAGAAAATGTGTTCAGCACTTCGGTGCGCCGGGCGGGGACGGTACAGGCGGAATTCCGGGCGTGAGAGAAGACCCGGCGATGCTCTGTTGCGTCCGCTCTGTTCGTTCGGACGAAGAGCGGGAAATAAAGAAAATTCAAAAATAAAGAAAATCCGGGAGGGTATCGGCATGGAAAGCCGGTTGTTGACTTCCGGAGCAAAAGGAGAAGAATATGACGGCTATTTCAAAATCGGAATTCGGGAAACTTCCCGACGGGCGGGTCGTTTCCGCGTTTACGATGCGGGACGGGGACAGTTTTGTGCGGGTTCTGGATTACGGCGGAATTTTGCAGAGCATCGTCGTTCCGGACCGGAACGGAAAACCTACGGACGTATTGCTCGGCTATGACGACGTCGTGGGGTATCTGAACAACGGCGGGTATCTCGGCGCGCTGATCGGCCGCTTCGGCAACCGGATCGACAAGGGACATCTCGTGCTGGACGGAAAGGAGTATCGTTTATATATCAACGATCGTTCCAATCATCTGCATGGCGGCAAAGAGGGATTCAATGCGAAAATCTGGAACGCGGAAATTGAAAAAGACAAGCTCGTCTTAACCCTGGTATCCCCCGACGGGGAAGAAAATTATCCTGGCACGCTGAACGTGAAGGTGGTGTACACTTTCTCGGGCGGAGTGCTGGGCATCGAATACACCGCCGTTTCCGACAAGACGACGGCGATCAATCTGACCAATCACGCCTATTTCAATCTCAACGGGGCGGAAAGCGGGACTTCGGTGCTCGGTCACGAGCTGATGATCGCGGCGGACCGCATTACGCCGACCGATTCCGAACTCATTCCCCGCGGCGGATTCCGGATGGTAAAAGGCACGCCGTTCGATTTCACGAGCCCGGCAATGATCGGGACGGGGGACGGGATGCGGGCGCAGGATACCGACCTTTCCTACGGCGGCGGATATGACCATTGTTTTGTCTTCTGCAAAGACCGCGACAAACAGAAGCCGTATGCCGTTTTGTACGGACCTGCCAGCGGGATTCAGATGCAGTGCTTTACCGATATGCCGGCCGTTCAGTTCTATGCGGGGAACGGCCTCGATCAGACGGGAAAGGGCGGCGTGCATTACGGCCGTTGCGGCGGGCTCTGCCTGGAAACGCAGGCCATTCCCAACAACGTCAACGTGCCGGAATATGCGGCTTACGGCTCTTCCGTGTACGGAACGGGGGAAGTCTATCATTTCACGGCCCGTTACGCTTTTTCCGTGCGGAAATAATTTCGGCTGTCCGCTCAGTACTTTTGCGGGCGGACAGATATAGTGGCAGAGCGATAAAACCGACAAAGCAGTTTTTTAAGAAGGATTCGGCTTGGAGGAAAGAGCCGGCTCTGCGGTGTCGGAAAGGGAAAAACGGCAAAACTTGGCAACATGAATATTATCGGAGAGGGCCCGGAGAAGCCGGGCCTGTTTCTGTTGCTTCGGGCGAAAGCGGAAAACCTGTAAAACCTGCGCGGGGACAGGGGAAGTTCTTGACAGAAACGGGAAAGCGTGGTATAATGACCGATAGAATGTCCCGGTTTTTACGGCATTCCGGGACGGCGAAGAGAAAACAGGAGAAAACGGATGAAACATATCATTCTGACGGGCGACAGGCCTACGGGAAAATTGCATATCGGGCATTATGTGGGTTCGCTGAAGCGCCGGGTGGAGCTTCAGAACAGCGGGGATTTTGAAAAGGTTTACGTCATGATCGCGGACGCGCAGGCGCTCACCGACAATTTTGACAATCCCGAAAAAGTGCGGGCGAACATCACGGAAGTGGCGCTCGATTATTTCGCCTGCGGCATCGATCCCGCAAAGTCTACGGTATTTGTGCAATCGTATGTCTCCGAGCTGACGGAGCTCACTTTCTATTACATGAATCTCGTGACGCTGTCCCGCCTGGAACGCAATCCGACGGTGAAGGCGGAAATCCGGCAGAAAAATTTTGAACTGTCCCTGCCGGTGGGTTTTCTGACCTATCCCGTTTCCCAGACGGCGGACATCACGGCGTTCGGCGCGGACACCGTTCCCGTCGGAGAGGATCAGCTTCCCATGCTGGAACAGGCGCGGGAGATCGTGCGCAGCTTCAACGGGCTGTACGGGGAGACGCTGACGGAGCCCAAGGCGGTGCTGCCCGAAAACAAG
>DVMZ01000064.1 GCA_018714725.1 Candidatus Scatosoma pullistercoris | reverse complement strand
GTGTCCCCGTTTTCCGTAGTGTAATACAGATAGGTGTCGGCAGGAACGTAGGGATTGGAGGCTATGCCCGACTCGTAATACACGCCCGTCTGACCGGACGGAAGCCGGGGCATAGAAATCGCTTTCGATTTAAGCGCATATCCCCCGTCCCCTTTGACATAGAGCTCCGCCGTGACCGTTCCGTTCCCGGTCCCGGTTCCGTATTCGTATTCGGCCTTTCGCGGGCCGCTCTCGAACTTTCCGCCCGAAACGGTGAGAGTTCCGCCGCTGATCTGCAGCACGCTGCCGACCGGATTATAAAAAGCGCCCGACTTTTGCGAACGGTCCATAATCGTCAGACGGACCCCGTTTTTGACATTGAGCAACGGTTCGCGGTTGTTCCGGACAATCTTATGTCCGTTGAGGTCGATAATCAGATCCGCGCCGACGTCCGTAACGCCGGTGGTGATGATGATTTCCTCCGGCGCTTCATCGTCTATGATAATATTGGAATAACCGTTTTCAATCGCACCGACAAATTCGTCCATGTTCTTGACGTTGATCTGATTAGCCACGATGTATTCGATGTCGTTGCCGTAATCGCCGTGCGTCGTTCCGGTCTCTTTTGAAAAGCGGCCGTAAGTCAGGGCAACGCTCATCAGCGTCACGATGAGAACGCCCAGAAAAACACTGATAATTTCCCTTGCGTGTTTCATGCGCATTCCCTCCTTTATGGTTGATGAGACGACTGAGACGCCTGCACAAACAATATGTTCAGCCGCGTCGCATAACCCTTGCTGAGCGATTCCCTGACAATATAATCGCTTTTTCCGGTCCGCTGCGAAGAATACGTCTGATAATACGGACTGTCCGTAATGTCCGCGAAAGAGATATATCCGCTCCGGCCGCCGTTGGAACATTTTCCAAAAAGAGAATGTACCTTCGTGACCGAGGAAAAATCAATGTCGGCAAGATTCACAGATACACCCTGCGAATTATAAAAATCCTCAATCGGATGCACGATGGACGTCGCGCCCTCCGAGAGCGGAGCGACGTGATGATAAGACAGCCGCTTGCCTTGCTCCTCAAACGTCTTCTGAATTCGGATTGTCGTCTGCGAGCCGTTTGCGACCAGTATTCCGCCCGTCAGGTCATACAAATTTGCCTTTGTGTCAAAATGATACCCCGTCACCGTAGCGCCGTTGAAAGTCACCTTCCGCTTACCGCCTTCCAGCTCTTCGAGTTTTTTCGTCATGTCTCTTTCCGTCCAGTTGCTCTTGAAGTCCTCGTTTTCCGTCAGATGCAGCGTCGTGAGAAAGAGCACAAACGTACGCGACTGCGCCGTTCCGTTCGCCTTCAGCAACATTTCAGGCAAAGAAATATCAAGGGTATAAAAAGGCACTTCTTTCCGGCAATCCAGATAGAATTGCGGGGCGGACTTATTTTCGTCCCCGACCCAGCCGCGATAAAACCCGACGCTGTATTGCGCTTCCGCCATCACCGAAGTAATGGAAACGGAAGTTTTCGTCTCCGCGCAAGAAGCGCTGATCGTGCCCGTATGATTTTCCTCCGTGCCCGTAAATCCGCCGCTCATCGAAAGTATTTCATCCACCTGGTTGCCGTAAATATCCGGGCGGGCTTCATAGTCTTTGGACGTAGAGGTATCCAGTATTCCGGATCCGTCTTTCCAGACCACAAAATTCCCTGCGCCGTCGTAGATAAAATCTTCCAGCACATATTGCGGCGTTTTGGTGATATAATTTCCTTCTTCGTCCACTTCCGCAATCTGTACGGCAAGATTGCCCAAAAACTCCGCCGGGGCATAGAAGCGGAGGGTGGATTGCAGATCGACGTCGGAAATCCGATCGGGCCTTCCGTTCTCCTGAAGCGTATAATTGCGTATGCTGAAACGGACGGAACGCGCCGTATTCATGGACGTCGCTCCGCCGCTGAGCTTCAACCAGTATTCCGCGTTGGAAAAAGTGCTGGCAGACATGTCCCCGATTTCATACGAACAGGCAAACCGCCCCAACGAAACATCCGTCGTTCCGCTGGTAAATCCGGCATATCTCGAAAACGTCACGCCCGTAAACAGAATGCTGACCGCCAGCAGACAGCAAAGATAGGTGACGATGGGGAATTTTTTAGTCTTCTTTTCGCTCATTTTTCTCTTTTTCGACCCACCCTGTAATTATATCCCAAATAATCCACAAAAAGACGCCGCTGCAAGCCACGCAAAACAGTCCGCCCGGGCTCTGTAAAAAAGTGACCGCCTTTCCGAATCCCTTCCAGACCGTCACCACTTTGCCGATCACCGCTTCTTTCGGAACGCTGAAAGCGTCCGGCGCGTCGTTTGCGTCCCCTTTCGTGGCGTAAGTGTCGCCCGAAACCAGAATAATCCGGTGGGTGATGTAAGCCTTGCTTTCATTGTCGAAAAAAGTGATGATATCCCCTTCGCGATAAGCGGACTGCTCCTTTGTGATGATAAAATCTCCCACGTTGATTTCATCGGCCATACTGCCGGAAACCACCGTGGCCGCCGAAAATCCGAACACGGTGGGCATCCCCTGCCCGAAAAAATAACGCATCACAAATATATATCCGTTGTATAACAGCAATCCCCCGAACGCGATCAGCAAAACCGCCCTCACGCCCAGCCGGATGATCCGCCAGGTTTTTTTCATCGTCCGTCCACTCTCAGTCCGTTATAAACTCCCTCAGCAACTCTCTCAGCCGTGAAACACATGCGCGGAAAGGGAAATTTTCAGCCGATACACCGCTCCGTTTTCTCCCGCCGCCGTGTCCGCGGCGTCGTTGTCCCGCCAATACCATTCCAGCTCGAACACCGTCGAGGATTCCGGCTCGATCGTCAGCGCTTCCCTGCCGAGCTCCTCCGCCCGGACATACCCCGAAGCCCCCGCTATGTACGAATTGTCCCGTTTGAGCCGGTAGACGATTTCGATTCCGTATTCGTTCTGATCCACAAACCGGAGGGAATATTCCAGCTTATCCGCGTTCCGGTTTTCAAAGACAAACCGGTAACTTCCGCTCATGCCCGGATACGCTTTTTCATCGCCGAATTTATCGTTGAAAAAGACGGGCAGGTCTTCCGACTCCTCCCAGCTGGCCCCGTTTTCCGTCGCAATGAACAGCACCGGCGCATAATAATTCTCCGACCGGAGCATAAAATAAGCGCTCAGTACAAACGTCAGCGCCGTCAGCAACACGACCAGCAATGCCGCGACGGCAATCCTCGCCCGGTTCGGGCGGCGGAGCGTCGCCACATACCGGTTGTTCATCGTCAGTATATTGTCGTTTTTATCCAGATAACCCGTGCGCGCCGAGCCCTTGTAAACAAATACGTTGGTCGATTCCTTTACAAACTCGCCGCACGGCTCGTCTTTTTTGTCGTACCAGATCCCGTCCCGGACTTTACCGATCCGGGTACCCTGTTCGTCCACCACCGTCGCCCGCTCCGGCAGCCGCACGTCTATGTCTTCCGGCTCCGGCTGAGCGGTTTCCGCCGTGGACGGCGCGAACCGTACGTTGTTTTCATTGTCTGCATTATTTGCGTTGTCTGCGTTTCCCGATGTTCCGGGCAGAATTTTTCCGGCGCCGTTTCCCGCGCCTTTTCCCGCGCCGCCCCCCGCGGGCTGCGGCGGGCCGTAAAACGAAAGCCACACCGTCTCATCGTGCTGAAACTTCGGCTTTGTCTCCCCGGCCTTGTTTTCCGGCCGGTCTTTTCCGCCTTCCTGCGGATTTTTGAACCCGTTTTCCGATTGCATCTGTCTCCGCCTTGTCTCCGTAATTCCGGCCTTCCGGCCCCCCGAACTCCTTTCGGTTCCCTTTTCCCTGCCGCCGCTGCGGTGTTTCCGCCGCCGCTTCGGTATCTGTTTTACCTCTTTTCCGGTCTTTTGAACTTCTTCGTGCGCCGGCTCCCCCCGGCGCTCACCCGAAACCTTTTGCCGCGCCGCGTCCCCACACCTCGGCAGACGCGGCAAAAGAAATCCGGCCTTATTTATTTCCCTGCGTTATGCGCCGGCGCCGGGACGTTCCGTGTTCTGTACAGCCGTATAGCTGACTTCAAATCCGATCTCCGTGATATTTTCACCCACCCAAGTGTCCAGTGCGTCCGCCAGCGATTCAGCATGCGCATGGTTAGTTGTAGCTTCGTAATATGTCCTATCCGCAGACGTCCAGGTTAATTCCGCATAGATATAAGCGACGCCGGTCTTGGCCTCCAGCTCGATTCCGTTCGCATAATCGCCATTTCCGTATTCGGTCGCAGCCACTGCCGAGTCCGTTGTTGTATTGACATACAGTTTGATGCTGAAAAGCGCCTCTACTTCCGTCTGCAGAGGATTTCCATCAAGCGCCTCGATTGTAAGACCTGTCGTACCGTCAGCATAAGTCGCGCTCTCCAATTTCGTAAGATCCACCGTATCCCCTGTAGTCAAGGTGACCATCGCACCGACTTCGCCTTCATTTTTAATGGTCGCGACCAGTATTCTGCCCGTGGAGTGCGATCTCGCCTCATTCGTTCCGTTGGTCTCCTCATACTCCTTCTTCGAAGGAGACAGCTGATTTGTCTCTATGTCAACAAACCCTTCTCCGTCAGAAATCTTCCACTCCGCCACCTGTATGGTCGCCGTGCCCGAGCGGCCGCTGGTGTAACGCGCAAACGTGCTTCCGAGGAAGCAGCAGCTGATCAGCGTCAGCATCACGACCGAGAAAAACAGTTTTGAAAAAATCCCTCTTTTTTTCGTCATTTTAATTTCTCCTGCCTATATTTTTTATGTAAACTTCGCCCCGCGCGTGGGACCGGAGCGACGATTACCCCAAACATACTGCCGTTACGGCCGTCATACGGACAAAACCGCCTGCCGGCAACGGACTTTTCTGAAATTGCTTACGGCTGCGCCTCCGGGTTTCCGCCCTGTTCCCCGGGCGGTTCTTTTCCGCCCGGTCCCGCCGGTTCATTCGGTTCCGGTTCATTCGCTTCCTGTCCGGCCTTTTCCGAAACCAGGGCGCGCAGGCGTTCGATCTCCGCGTCTTTTTCCGAAAGTTCCCGGGTCTTGTCCGCTTTGACCCGGCGGTTATACAGGGAAATGCGGAGCGCGTCCATGAGTATGTACAAAACCACCGGCACGCCGACAAAGAGCAGAATGCCCGCGGGGGTCTGCATGAACAGCGAAAATTCCCCCAATCCCTCAACGCTGCCGACGCACTGCCCGACGACATTTTCCAGGGGAATGGCCCCGTCCGTGACGGAGTTCGCGTCGCCCTGCGTGACAAACGCGAGGACTTCGCCCGAAGCGCCGCGCTGGACGGCCTTGATACGGTGGGTCACATAAGTATCGGAAGAAAGAAAAGTGATGATGTCCCCCTCTTTCAGTTTTATAATTTCCTCTTTCTCCAGGAGTTTTACAAAAATCAGCGCTCCTTTCCGGAAGCTGTCCGGCTGATCTCCTTCCATGGAGCCGGATGTGACTGCCAGCGGCGCTATGCCGAAAATATCGGGCGGGGTGTCCCTGTCCATGCTCCCTTTGATGATCAGCGTCAGATTAATCGCCAGAATCGGCAACAAAATCACGGCAATGACCGACATCAGGATTATTTTTATTTTCTCTGTCTTATTTTTCATTGCATTCCCCCGATGGGTATTGGACTATTTTATAATAGCATATTTATACAAAAACAACCAGTCCTTTTCTCCTTTTTTCTATAACCGTAACAAATCGTAACAATCTAATGATACTTGATTTTTTTTTAAAAAATATTGTATAATTGAATCGCATATCGGAAGACTGAAGGCTCCGCCGTCCGGCTTCCGAATATTTAAAACAGAAAAACACCGGAGGCTATCCTTTGGCTGAAAATATTATCAACAGAAGAATACTGTTTGTAGAAGATGATTCCCGGCTTCTCAATGAGATGACGGGCTGGTTCCGGGAAAGGGGGAATCTTGTCTGGGGAGCAGATTGCCTGCGAGAGGCGAAAGCCATTCTGGAAAATGTACAGCCGGAAATGATCGTGCTGGACGTCGTTCTGCCTGACGGTTCGGGGCTGGAATTATTAAAAAATCTGCCCTCTCTTCCGCCTGTGATTATTTTGTCCGATCTCGGAAGCGAAGAAAATATTCTCGAAGGGTTTCAGGCCGGCGTTGTGGATTACATCGTCAAACCCTGCTCTATGCGCCTTCTGGAAGCGCGGATGAAACTGCGCTTTTTGCCGCACAACGAATGCGTTTCGGTTTACGGCGGCCTGCGCCTGGACAGCTGTAAACGCTCTGCACACTATTTCGGAAAACCGCTTCCGCTCACTTCGAGCGAATTCAATATTCTCTGGTTTCTCATGAAGAATCCGGGGAAATTTTTCTCCGCAGACGAAATTTACGAACAGGTCTGGTCCGCGCCCAGCCTGCAGACCACCACCATACGCAGACATCTTTCCACCCTTCGGCAAAAACTGAAAGAGTTGTCTAAAGAAAATATCATTCACACGGAATTCGGAAAAGGGTATGCTTTCTTTCCGCAGGGAGATTTATCATGAAACATTTCCGGAAATTGCATTACTGCATTCTTACCGCAACTTTGCTGTGCTGCGCTTTGCTGGTAACGATTTTGCTGTTCTGCATTCCGCCCGTCCATAAAGCGCCGGCCGATACGGACCTGCTCGGAACGGATAATTCCAACGTCGCTTCGGTGTCCATTGCCGATCTGACCGATTTTAATACCCTCACCGCCGTCAATTATACGCCCGACCGCTTTTTGCAGCCGGGCTCCGAAATTCAGGGCACGCCCGTATCGCTCACGCAGAACAACCGTTTCGCTTCCAAAGGAACCTTCGTGTTCGTCATCCGCAATCTCGACCCCGCTTCCCCCGACTTTTCAGAACAGTCTCAGGCGCTCGCCCCCTATCTGCAGGGGGACGGGTATTGGCACTTCACCTTATACATACCCCGCGTCTGGTCCGCCTGCAACGTCTATGTAAAATCTATTCTCGTAAAGCGGACGGGCGATATCTCCGATTACGATTTTATCCGATACACGGAATACACGCAATATACTTCCGCGCACGTCACGAAAACGGAACCCATGTTCCTGGATCTCACTTTTTATCCCAGACAGCAGGCGATCTCTCCCGATCCGCTGTACGCAGCAACCGTCGTCACTCTGCATTATGAATCCGTGAGCGTCAAAGAAGCCGGTATCGAGGGGTATCCGCTGATCGGCGCCGAATCGATCGTCCGCAATGCCGTTGAAAAAGACAAAACGCTGATCACGATTTTATGCGTTTTGGCCGCGTTGATCACGGCGATGTTCATCTTCGTGTGCTTCCTCAAAAGAAGCCTGTTTTTCCTGCCGCATTTGTGCATTGTCTTCGGCATCTTCGGCATCCTGATCACTTCCTATTTCCTCACCGGCGCCACTTCTTTCCCCTATCTCCTCAAAACCCTGCGGATCTTTGCGCTGGCTTTTATTCAGCTCTCCGCACTGCATGTCATGCGCTCCAAAAAACATTTCCGCGCCTGGTTTGCCGTCACCGTGTTGCTGTCTTTCTGCGCCTTCTCCGTCCTCGTGCTGAGGCTTTTGCCGTTTGATTTTTCGGCCTGGGAAAGCGCTTACATTTTCACCGCGATCCTGCTGTTCTCTTTGATACTGCTCGTATCCACCGCCTTTTCGGCCAAACGAAACAGCCTGCAGCTCGTTTACCTCGTCAATCCCCTGCTGGTTGCCGTTATGGGTTTTTTCGCCTGCTTGCCTGACATCACTATGTTCGCCGTGTCCAATCCTACGTTCTGGATGTGCGCGGTGATCGTGCTTTATACCACTTATCTGGGCGTCTCCGTATTCATACGCCAGGAATCCCAGCTGCAACATCTCACCAAAAATCTGCAATCGGAAGTGCAGATTCAGACCCGGGAAATGAAAACCATGATCGAAGAACGCGATCAGCTGCTGCGCTATGTTTCGCACGATATGAAAAAACCCGTCCTCAGCATGGAAAATTTCCTCTGTATCCTCAGACAGCGGGAATCCGATCCCGAATTGCGCAAAACCGTGGATATCCTCTGTCATAAAGCTGCAGAACTGACAAAAAATTTCAACGTTCTCGCTTCCTATTCCAAAAATAACTTTGCCGCGGAAAATTCCCGGATTTTTGATCTGAACGAACTGCTGGAACGCGCAAAAGAGGATTTTGAACCCGACTGCACCGCTTACGGCATCCTTTTCAAAACCGTTCCCTGCAAAATATCCGTCTATGCCAAGTACAACAGTCTGTATTCGGTGATCAGCAACGTCATCTTCAATGCCATCGAACATTCCGAATGCAGTCACCTCTGGATTTCGGCGGCCAGGAAAAAAGGCGTCTGCTATCTCTCCATCACCGACGACGGAAAAGGCATCGGCGAAAAACAGGACGTCTTTCACCCCTATTATTCGGAAAAATCCTCCGAAAATAACACCGGTATCGGCCTCTATATTTCCAAAAATTTCATGAAATCCATGAACGGCGATCTCACTTACCGGCAGGAGGACGGAAAACTCACCTTCCTCATCTCAATGCCCCTCGCCTGAGCCGGAAAGTCCGGATTTTCCCATTGCAAAATGCAAAAAACCGAGCCCGGTCTGATGCCGGGCTCGGTTTTTTGCCGTCTGTTATCGTCGGTTCCTCTGTGTTATCCGAACTTTTCGTTAATTGTTATCCGAACTTTTCGTTAATTGTTATCCGAACTTTTCGCCTGTCGCCCGAACCGGTAAAAATACCGGCGGACAAAAACGCCGCTTCCGGCTCTGTCCAAATCCCGGAACGTTATTCGGCGGAACGGACGGCGGCAAGGCGGGCGGCGCCGCAAAGCCCCGCGTCATTTCCCAGACTGGCGGTGCAAATCTCCACCGGAGCATACTCCACCCCGCCGAACAGGTCTTTATCCACCTGTTTTTTCAACGGTACCAGCAACGCGTCGCCTTCGGCGCATACGCCGCCGCCCAGGAGAATCGCCTGCGGGCGGAACTCGTTGATGAGGTTGCAGATTCCCTCGGCGAGATACGCTATGTATTTCTTCACCACGCGTTTTGCCGCTCCGTCGCCCGCGCGCATACCGTCAAACGCCGTTTTGCCGTCCACTTTTTCTATATCTCCGCCGACCAGTTGCCACATCTTGCTGTTTTTGTCCCTTTCCATGGCCTTTTGGGTCTGGCGGATAAGCGCCGTGGCCGAAGCGTACGCTTCAAAACAGCCGCGCCTGCCGCAGGTACACTTTTCCCCGCCCATGCGGATGACGCTGTGCCCGATTTCCGCGCCTGCGGATTTATTGCCCTCGAACAGCTTTCCGTCCAGGACAATCCCCCCGCCTACGCCCGTACCCAAAGTCACAAGGATGAGAGAAGAATATTTCTTCCCCGCGCCGCAGAAATGCTCGCCCAACGCCGCGGCGTTGGCGTCGTTGGTGATATACGTCGGCAGACCCAGCCGGGCGGAGATCTCTCCGCACAGCGGCACGTCTTTCCAGGCAATGTTGTTGCTGTATACGATCACGCCGTTTTTGCTGTCAATCGTACCCGGAGACCCGATTCCCACCGCTTTCACGGTTACGCCGGCACGGGCGGCAAGTTTCTTTACCAGATTTGCCATATCGGCGGCAATTTCCCGATAATCCCGCTCCTTGCCCGTGGGGATTTTGTCTTTCGCGAGAATTTTTCCGTCCTCGGAGACGATTCCGCATTTGATGAAGGTGCCGCCGAGATCAATTCCCGCATAATAACCGGTGCGGTTTTCCGTGCTGAGAATAATCTTCGCACAGCCCTCCAAAATATATTCCTCCCCGCAGGGAATGAAGAAGCTGTCTCCTTTCTCAAACGGCTGACCGTCGATACTGCCCGCTCCGTCCAATACGTTCACCGCCGTGAAAGAGTCCCCGTTCTTCTCGCGGAACCTGCCCTGCAAAGTCAGTTCCCGGCAACGGAAATAATCGCATTTGGTAAGCAGTCGGATTTTTCCGCCCTCAATATTTTCCGGAAGGCCCGTTCCCGTTTCATCGCGGAAAGCCTTGAAATTGATGACGTCCACCGCCTTTTCCACATGCAGGGGGCGGAGTTTCCCGTCTGCCCCGCGGCGATTGTAATCATACACCCGATAGGTGACGTTGCTGCTCTGCTGTACTTCGCAGATCACGCATCCCGCCCCGATCGCATGCACCGTTCCGGCTTTGATGAGATAGCAGTCCCCCGCTTTGACGGGAATGAAATTCAACAGCTCTTCCACGGTGCCGTCCGCGACTTTGGCGAGAAACTCCTCCTTCGTCGTGTCTCTGCGGAATCCGCAGTAAATGCCCGCGCCTTCGTCGGCCGAAAGAATATACCACATCTCCGTCTTGCCGTTGTCGTTTTCCACCCGGCGAGCATATTCGTCGTCGGGATGCACCTGCACGGACAGATTCTGCGCTGCGTCGATATACTTGATCAATACGGGAAACGGGGAGCCTTCCCGGTCCACCGCCTGCGGATTTTTTGCCAGGTATTCCGCCAGCGTACCGTCGCCCGCGCCGCTGAACCCGTCCGGATGCACCGAGACCTCCCAGCTTTCGCTGATCTTCTTCCCGCCGTTGTCCCGGCCGAACATTCCTTTCAGTTTATAACCGCCCCAAAGATAATCTTTGAGCACCGGAGTCAATTTTTTCATTTTATCTTCCTCCCGGCCGGCCTCTTTCCGCCCGCCGCCGTTTACCGATTTCAACGCCCGGCTTTTTTGCCGGACAATTTGTTTTCCAGCAACAGGATAAAACAGCCGCCCTGTACGCTGCGGGCGCGGAAATAATGATATTCGCCCGTTTCGGTTTCATACCAGTCCGCAAACGGAACCCGGTCGGGACTGCCTTGCAAAAATTCGTCCAGTGCGGAGACAAACTTCTTTTTCTTCACCGGATCGTCCGTAAGGCTCGCCGCCCAAAGTTCCCAGTCGCTCTTGGTGTATTCCTTGCGGCTGTCGAGCGGAACGCCGAACCGGGCAAATTTCCCGAGATAGAAATCCGTCTCCTTCTCTAAAAGACTTTGCGGGAACAGCCCGAGCGAGAGCAGTTTGTCGAAGGCGAGGTTGTATTTCAGGCTGAACGTATTGCCGTCCGAATCCCAGGTGATGGGCAGATGTCCGTATTTCTCGCTGAACCCGACGATCTCCGCCGCAAATTTCTCCGCGATTTCCCGATACTCTTTCCCTTCTCTGATACGGCCGGAAGCCGTCACGAGTTCCGCATACGCCGCGATCCCCACCGTCGCCTTGATCGCCAGATTGATGTTGTTTTTCAGATGTCCCGCAAAATCGTCCGTGCAAAGCTGATTTTCCGGACGGAGTCCGAATTCCGCGAGATATTTCACCCATTTTTCCGCCAACGGATATTCCTCGTCAAAAAAGCCGATCTGCCCGTCCGCACGATAGCAGGCAAGGAACATCACCAGCATGTTCGCGCACTCCTCCACGGGCATCTGCATGTTCAGATCGTAAGCGTCGAAATTTGCCGGAAGCAGGTAAATCGGGAAATGCGTCTCCGGCCAGTCCTTTTTTGTATAATCCCCGTGGAAACGGGAAGGCGATTCGTTCAATCCGTACACCTGACCGCAGCAGGACGGATACGTCCCCGCGTCATGCGGGGCAAAGTCGTATGTCCAGACGGGCATTTTCGCAAATTTCAGAATGGGCCGCATCATTCCCTTCACCAGTTCC
>DVMZ01000063.1 GCA_018714725.1 Candidatus Scatosoma pullistercoris | reverse complement strand
GGCCCCGTATTCCGTTAGCCGGAAAAAGGGCGCCGGCAATGAAGCGATCCGGCTGTCCGCGCCGATGATCCGGCCCACGATCTCTTTCACGGCGTCCACATCGGAATTATAGGACACCGGAATTACGATTTCCAACCGGCGCAGAGACATCCGGCTGTAATTGGTGATCACCGAACTGAGCACAGTGCTGTTCGGGATGATGACCGTCAAATTGTCCGTCGTCGTGATCTTGACCGAAAACAATTTGATTTCCCGGACCGTGCCCGAAGTCCCGTCAATATCCACATAATCCCCCGAGCGGAAAGGCTTGGTGAAAATCAGAAGAATTCCGTTGGTGAGGCTGGAAAGGGCGTCCTGCATACCGAGGGCAATCGCCAGCATTACGGACGAAAACGCCGCCACGATTCCCGCCGTCGAAAAACCCAGCGCGCCGATCAATGCCAGCGCGAGCAAAACATAGGCAATAAGGGCCACCATGGAAGTGATGAACGTCGAAGCCGCATTGTCCAGACGCCGGCTTTTCACCGTCTGTTTGCGCACCGTATACGATACGATGCGAATCACCAGGATCCCCAGCACAAAAATGGCAATCGCCTTGACAATGTTGAGCCCCCCGCCGCTTAAAAAAGCGCGGAAAAACTGCTTGACATCATTCCAGAACTCTTCCATGGTCCCCTCCTGAAACCGATAAATCCTTCCCGCGCCGCAAAAACGCCGCATTCTCTGCAAAGTACCGCGAAGATACCGCAAAAAACTTACAACGCACGGGAATTATGTAATTTTGCAAAAGAGAACGGTTTATTTGGTGCCGAACAGCCTGTCCCCCGCATCTCCGAGACCGGGAACGATATAGCAATGCTCGTTGAGCACGGGATCGATCGCAGCGACATACAGGTCTACGTCGGGATGATCTTTGAGCACCTTGCGGATCCCCGTCGGGCAGCTCACAATGCAGCAGAGCTTGATGTGATTTCCCCCATGCTTCTTGATCATAGTGATTGCGTCGGAAGCGCTCCCGCCCGTCGCCAGCATGGGATCCACCACGATAAGCAGGCGCTGTTCGCTGTCTGCGGGCAACTTGCAGTAATATTCCACCGGCTCGTGCGTCTCGGGATCACGATAGAGGCCGATGTGCCCCACTTTCGCGTTGGGAATGAGCTGCAATACGCCGGAGACCATGCCCAATCCTGCGCGGAGAATGGGCACCACGCCCACCGCACGGCCGGAAACCATTTTGCAATGCGCCGTCGCCACCGGCGTTTCCACGTCCACTTCTTCCAGGGGCAGGTCTTTGGTCGCCTCGTAAGTTTCCAGCATCGCGATCTCTTCCGCCAGCTCCATAAACTGCTTGGTATTCGTTTTCTTGTCGCGGAGAATGGTCAGTTTATGCTCGATGAGCGGATGATCGACGAGGTGAAATCTGGGGTTGTCAAAAAATTCGTACTTTTCCATAATGGTTTCTCCTGTATTTTTTCTTTTGTTTTTATTGTTTTTCGGAATACTTTTCCTCAATTGCGCGGATTTTCGCGATCCGGCGGTCGTGGCGTTCCCCGCCCATGTATTCGCTGGTCAGAAACGCGGTGACGATTTCTTCCATCATTCCCGTCCCCAGACACTTTTCACCGAACGCCAGCATGTTGGCGTCGTTGTGATACCGCGTATATTTTGCGCAATAAGTGTCGTGACAATGCGCACAGCGGATTCCCGGCACCTTATTGGCCACGATGGACACGCCGATCCCCGTCGAACAGATGACGATTCCCCGATCGCATTCGCCTTTCGCCACGCTTTCCGCCGCCGGAAGCGCATAATCGGGATAATCGCAAGAATCGGTGCTGTCCGTTCCGAAATCCACATATTCGTATCCGTTCTTTTCCAGATAGGCAATGAGTGCCTTTTTGAGATTGAGTCCGCCGTGATCACAGGCAATCGCTATTTTCATAAAATCCTCCGTATTGATCTGTCCATCGGTTTTTGCCGATTTTTGTCAATAGATTATTTTGTCCGCCGGAAAGCTGCTTCCGCATTTACCTGCCGGCGTTTTCTCCGGCCGGTTCTTTCGCGGACCCTTTCGCGGACTTTTCCGCAGGCCTGCGGCCGGTTTTTCCCGGCTCCTTCGACATCCCGCCCTCTGTCTTTTCGCCCGATTTTCCCGTATGGTTTCCGGATTTTTTCTTTGCGGTCTTTGCCGAGGCGGTCTTTTTGGTTCCGGTCGCGCCGGTTCCGGATCCGGACGCGGTTTTTTCCGCCCCCCGGCCCCGCCGTTTTCGGGGTTTCGCGCGCGGTTTGCGCGTTCTGCCGGCGGATGAACCGGCCCCCGTCCCCGGGGCGCCCGCATTCTTCCCCACCGCCAAAGGCGCCGTTTCCGAAGCCGCAAGAGCCGGCCCGGCATTCGCGGGCGCGACCTCCGGCAGAAGCTCTCCCTCCGGAACGGAGAAGGAAAGAAGCAGCCGTTCGATCACGCGGGGCATTCCTTCCGAAAGTTTGCGGTAAGTCAGCCGATAGCAGTCCAGCTCTTTCCCGAACGGGTCGGGAATCTCATACCCCGCGAGATCGGAAAAGGAGTAGACGTTATTTTCGATTTCGGCATAGCCCTCTTTCCTGAGAACATTCCAGCGCATATCCATCAGAAGATCCCGGAGGGCGTCGGTCATGCAGATGATCGCGAAGGCGCTTTTCAGAAGTTCTCCGTCCAGCCGCCGGGAATTGAAATTGTCGATCGACAGCCCGTTCTCGGACAGAACCGCCGCAGACTTCGGATTCATGGTTTCGCTTTCCGAAGCCCGCGTTCCGGCGGACAGCACGGTGACCCCGCCGATATTCAGGCGCCTGAGTTCCGAACGCAAGATCGCCTCCGCCATAGGGGAACGGCAGGTGTTGCCCGTACAGACAAATACGATTTTTTTCTCTTCCATAGCCTTTTCCCTTCCGGCCGTGCCCGTCAGTGCGGAATATCCACAGAGGCACACGCCTTTTTCAGACGGTTCATGACGCCGACCATCACGCCGCCGCGCGCGGCGGGTTCGACTGCAATCAGCACGTCTGCGATTTTTTCCGCTTCACGCAGCAATTCATACAGATTGGCCGCCATTTCTTCCCCGATGTATCCGAGATTGAGCGCAGACATGCCCCGCTTCTCCGCCTCTTCCGCCACCTTTCCTTCGCAGAGGAGAACGGCGCGGCTGCCAGCGGCTTCTTCCCTTCGGTACGCCGCTTCCGCGGCAGGAAATCCGTCTGCGGGAAAGAGCAGCGTCCGACAGCGTGGAGAATAGTGTTTATACATCATTCCGGGACTTTTCGCGCGCTCTCCCGGGCGGAGCTGTTCGGAACAGGCGTCGCACCTGCCCGCCACCGCCGCGATCATTTCCCGCGTCACCAGCCCCGGCCGCAGAATCACCGGCCATTCGCCCGTGACGTCACAGACGGTGCTCTCGATGCCGCCTTCCGAACGCCCGCCGTCGAGAATGAGCGGAATCTTACCGTTGAAATCGTTGAG
The DNA here is from genome assembly GCA_018714725.1 of Candidatus Scatosoma pullistercoris. Taxonomy (GTDB): domain Bacteria; phylum Bacillota; class Clostridia; order Christensenellales; family Borkfalkiaceae; genus Scatosoma; species Scatosoma pullistercoris. The sequence continues at coordinate 355 of DVMZ01000063.1, read as the reverse complement.
GACATGTTCCGCCGACGTCGGACTGACATGCTTGGAAAGATTGGCGCTGGGCGCCACGACGGGAATATCCGCCTCCCGCAAAAAAGCCTGTGCCCCCGGGTGAGAAGGCACCCGCACCGCCAGCGTGTTCAGGCCGCAGGAAACGCGGGGACTGACCTTTCCCGTCGAAGGATAGACCAGCGTGAGCGGACCGGGCAGAAAGGCCTTTCTCAGCGCCGCCGCATACGGCGGATCGTAATCGACGATGCGGGACAGATCGTAGTCTTCATGGATATGCGCAATCAGCGGATTGTCGTTGGGCCTGCCCTTGATTTCAAAGATACTCCTGACGGCTTCGTCGTCAAAAGCGCTGGCG
>DVMZ01000062.1 GCA_018714725.1 Candidatus Scatosoma pullistercoris | reverse complement strand
TACTCCGAGAGCATAGAGCAATTGAAGGTCCTGTCTTTGAAATAGCCGATATATTTTTCAAAGGGGTGACCGCTGACATACACGCCCAGGACGGATTTTTCCTTGGAGAGCTTTTCCGTCTGTTCGTATTCGGGAATATCGGGATAGTCGATTTCGATGTTCTGCTCTTCGATGATATCTCCGAACAGAGACATCTGCGCGCCCGCCTTCTGTTTGTCCATCGCGTTCACCCGCGTGAGCACGCCGTCGTAGACGGCCGCAAACTGCGCGCGCGAATGGCCGAAACAATCGAACGCGCCCGCATAAATCAGGCTTTCGACGATGCGTTTGTTGACGTGCTTCGCACAGCGGATGGCAAAATCCGCAAAATCTCTGAATTCCCCGTTTTCCTCCCGTTCGGCAATCACCGCCTCGATGGGCGCCTGGCCGACGCCGCGAAGCGCCCCGAGACCGAACCGGAGCCCGTTGCCCTGCACCGAGAAAATCGACTTGGACTTGTTGATGTCGGGCGGCAGAACCTCGATGTTCTTCTCCTTCATATAGGCGATATATTTGGAGATTTCTTCGATTTTGTCGATCCGGTCGTTGAGAATACCCGCGAGGAATTCCTTCGGATAGAAATATTTGAGATAAGCCGTGCGGTAAGCGACGACGGCGTAAGCGGCGGCATGCGATTTGTTGAACGCATAGGAGGCGAAACTCTCCATGTCCGCAAAAATCTTGGCGGCGACCTCCGCGGGAATCCCCTGCGCGGCGCAGCCCGTGATATTCCCGCCCTTGTCGATGTCCCCGTAAATGAATTTGTCCTTCTGCGCCATCAGTTCGTCCTTGTGCTTTTTCGCCATGGCGCGGCGGACGAGGTCTGCCTGTCCCAGCGAATACCCCGCCAGCCGCTGGAAAATCTGCATGACCTGTTCCTGATAGATGATGACGCCATAAGAATTTTTGAGAATGGGCTCCAGAAGGGGGGTATCGTATACGATCTGGTCGGGATGATTCTTGTTCCGGATATAGGTGGGAATGAAATCCATGGGACCGGGACGGTACAGGGAAATGCCCGCGATGAGGTCTTCGAGACAGGTCGGCTGCAACTCCTTCATGAACCGCTTCATGCCGCCTTGTTCGAGCTGGAACACCGCGTCCGTGTCCCCGGACGAGATCAGCTGATAGGCTTCGGGCACGTCGTAGCCGATTTCGTGGAAATCGATGTCGATGCCCAGCCCCTCTTTGATATAGTCGAGCGTGTTCTGGATGTCCGTGAGCGTCGTGAGCGCGAGGAAGTCCATCTTCAGCATCCCGACCGCTTCCACTTCCTTCATGTCGAACTGGGTGACGATGTCGTCGCCGTTGCGGGCGAGCGGCACGTTGTCGGAGAGCACTTTCCGGCAGATGACGACGCCGGCCGCGTGCTCGGACGTGTTCTTGGGCATCCCTTCCAGCTTGAGCCCCATATCGATGACGCGGCGAAGCTCTTCGTTCGTCTCGTACACTTCGATGAACTCGGAATTTTTCTTTTTCTTCTGCTCTTCCAGCGTCTTCTGGGTATCCGCCCGCTTGTCCTCGGGCAGGGAGGGATCGGCCAGTTTTTTCTCGATCTTCTCGATGTTCATGCCCAGCAGTTCGCGGATGGTGGACTTGCCGTCCATCAGTTTCGCCACCTTGTCCGTCTCGGAATACGGAATGCCCATCACCCGCCCCACGTCTTTGATGACGGCGCGGGAGGCCAGCGTTCCGAACGTCACGATCTGCGCGACGTTTTCGGGATGATACTTCTCCCGTACATACTCGATCGTCTCATAACGCCGCCTGGTGCAGAAATCGACGTCGAAGTCGGGCATGGAAACGCGGTCGGGGTTGAGAAACCGCTCGAAAATCAGCTCGTAGCGGAGGGGATCCACGTCCGTGATCCCGATCGAATACGCCACGATACTGCCGACGCCCGAACCCCGTCCCGGTCCCACCGGGATCCCGTGCAGACGCGACCAGTTGATATAGTCCCACACGATGAGGAAATAATCGGCAAACCCCATCTTGATGATGATGCCCAGTTCGTACTCCACCCGCTGACGGATAGAATCGGTGATGTCTTTATAGCGTTTGGGCAATCCCTCCCAGGTCAGCCGGGTGAGATAGTCGGGAGAAGTAGACCCGTCGTCCGGCGTGTACAGCGGAATCAGCGAAGTGTCGCGGACGGGCGTGCCGTTGGGTTTGAGGTCGAACACTGGTTCCTCGATCTTGTCCGCGATCGCGCGGGTGTTGGAAACCGCCTCGGGGACGTAGGAAAAGAGCTCCGCCATTTCGTCCCCCGATTTCATATAGAATTCGTGCGTCCCGAACTTCATGCGCTTGGGGTCGGCCAGCGTCTTTTTCGTCTGGATACAAAGCAGGATATCCTGCGCCTCCCAGTCCTCTTTGCGGATATAATGCACGTCGTTGGTGGCGACCAGCCCGATGCCGAGTTCCCGCGCAATCCGGATGAGCTGGGGAATCACTTCCTTTTCTTCCCGCAGTCCGTGATCCTGAATCTCGATATAGAAATCCTCCCCGAACACGTCCTGCATTTCTTTCGCCCAGGCCTTGGCGCCGTCGTAATCCCCCTGCATGAGCAGCTGGGGCATGCGTCCCGCCAGGCATGCGGACAGGCAGATCACCCCTTCGTGGTGCTCTTTGAGCAGTTTGTAATCGATGCGCGGCTTGCCGTAGAATCCGTCGATATAGGAAAGGGAATCCAGCTTGACGATATTTTTATAGCCCGTCTTGTTCTTTGCCAGCACGATGATGTGCTCCGTCTTGGTGCCCGGGCGCTTGTCCAGATAGTCGTCCGTCGCATACAGCTCGCAGCCGATGATGTATTTCAACCCTTTTTTGACGCACTCCTCCGCAAAGTACAAAGAGGCGTACATATTCCCGTGATCGGTGACCGCACAGCAGTCGATCCCGTTTTTCACCATGTGCTCGATGAGGTCGTCCACCTTCGCCGCCCCGTCCAGCAGACTGTATTCCGTATGAACGTGCAAATGTACAAAATCCGTCATAAATCACCTTTCCGTTTTTCTCGCGTCCGGCGCCGGCCGCTCCCATGCCGCGCCCTTTTACCGGTTCTCTCCGGTTTTTCCGGCTCTCCGTCACTCCGGTCTCCGGCCTTCTCCGCCTCTTCGTCTCTCCGTATTCCTGTCTCTCTGTTTTTTCCTCTCTCCGCGGCAGGTTCAGTCCTTCTTCCCGCCCGCTTCCGCCAGCGCTTCCAGCCGCCGGAGACGGTGGCTCAGACAACTCTTGCCGATCCCCAGCCGGTCCGCCAGCTCCTGCAAAGAAAGCGCGGGATTTTCCAGCCTCGCTTCGGCGGTCGCCCTGAGTTCCGCGTCCAGTGATCCCAACCCTGCCCCCTCCGAAATCCGGCGGATGGCCATCACCTGCCGGACGGATGCGGAAGCCGATTTGTCCGCGTTGCCCGAAAAGCAGTTGGCGGCGCGGTTGCTCCGGTTGGACTCGTCCCGCTTTTCCACCAGTCCGGAAAATTTTTTCAGGGCGTTTTCCGCGCCGACTACGGACAGAAAGTCTGAAATCATCTCCTTGCTCTTGATGTAGACGACGACGGTATCCTTTCTCTCCACCGCCTTGGCCAGCAGATCGTTCTCTTCGAGCAGCGCGCAGAAATCCTCCGCCGCCCGTTTTCCGGGAAAGACGAATTCCAGGTGGTATCCCGTTTTTCCGCCCTCTTTTCCGGGCAGAATGCAGCTTCCGCCGCCGAGAAACGCCCCTTTGACATACGCCAGCGCGCAATCGCGGTCCGGAACCAGTTTCGCGGCAATCCCGGCCGAAAAACCGCCCGAACGGCTTAAAAGCCCCAGTTCTTTCAGCGCCTTTTCCCTGACGGAGGCCGGGCACTCCAAAAGCAACTTGCCCCGCCCGCTCATCCTGTCCACCGCCGCCCGCGCCACGGTGAGTTCTTCCCCGAACACGTCCCCGAACAGCGCCGTGAAAAATTCCGCGACGTTCTCCGTCTCCGTGACGATGACGAACTCCGGCCGGCCGGCCCGTCCGGAAAACTGGCCGCTCGTGCGCACGAAAGCCGACAGAGCCGCTTTCCGCGCCGCTCTGCCGTCGATTCCGCGCAATATGATCTCTTTTTTGATGTCCGAAGTAAAATTCATGTCCCTTTCCGAAAAAATCCGGCGCGCCCGCCGCGGCACGCGGTTTGCCCGCCTTCCGTGCGGCGGACTCCGGCCTTCCCTGCCCCTTTCCGCCCGGTCCCTCCTTTGGGGAGTCCCGCTTTTCTGTGCCCCGCTTTCCGGGTTTCAGTCCTTTCTTTCCGGTTTCTTCCCACCCGCCGGGCCGGAACCGTCCGGTTATCTGTGTTTTTTATATTCGGCGAACCGGAAGGAGGGAAGCCTGCCGTCGATGTTGTCGATGCGCTCCCGCGGGACGCCCACCCGCGCCAGCTGTTCTTCCACCAGGGCGGTGTCTCCCACGCGGCCGGGCGAATGCGCGTCCGAATCGATGACGAACCGCACCCCCGTCTGCACGACGGCAAACAGTTCCTCGTCCGTCAAATGCGCCTTTTTGGAATTGAGTTCGATATAAGTCCCGTGATCGGCCGCACACCTGGCCACTTCGGCCGCGTCCGCCGGACAAAGGTAGTTGAGGTGTGAAACGATGTCCACGGGATTTTTTTCGATCATCGCGAGATAGGCGCGGGTATTCCGCTCCACCAGCGCCCGCGGCGGCTTGCGGCGGAACTTGTCCGTCACAAAATTCCCGCCGAAATAATGCCACCAGTCCCCCGCCGTTTCATAGCCGACCAGAACGTGCTTTCCGCAGAGAAACAGGTCGAAATTGTCGTAGTCCGCTTCCGTCATGTCGGTCAAACCACTCTCGCCCAGAATATTCGCCTCCATGCCCACCAGCACGTCGATCCCCAGTTTTTCGGCCGCCGCGCGGCAGTCGGCGATCAGCGCCGGCACCTTTCTGCGCCGGAGCCCGAACGCCAGCTGTGCAAAGCCGTGATCGGTGATGCCGATCTGTTTCATGCCCAGCGCTTTGGCCCGCGCCGCATTCTCTTCCACCGTGCCCTTCCCGTGCGAATACGGGGTGTGCGTATGATAATCTGCCGTCAGATTCATATCCATCGTGTTCCGTCCTTTTTTCTCTTTCCGTCCCTCGTCCGGAGGATGTTTTCCCGGGATTGCCGGAAGCCGTTCCCGGTTTTCCGGGGGCGGGACCGGAAGTTCACAGATACCGGATCTCCTCTTCCAGCCCCACGCCGTATTGCGCAAACACGGCGTTCTTGATCAGATTGATCAGCGCTTTGACGTCCGCCGAAGTCGCGCCGCCTTCATTGATGATAAAATTGGCATGCTGCGGGGAAATGACCGCGCCGCCCACCCGCAGGCCTTTCAGCCCCGCGCCGTCGATGAGTTTTCCCGCCGGCACGTCGGGCGGATTTTTAAAAACGCAGCCCATGCTCCGTCCTTTGGGCAGCTTCCGCCTCGCGGCGAGAAATTCCGCCCGCTTCCGTGCCACGGTCTGCCCGTCCGCTTCGTCCAGAAGCAGAGACGCGCCCAAAATCACCGACGAATCGTCCATAAACACGCTGTGTTTATAACCGTAGCCGCATTCTTCTTTCAACAGCACCCGGATACGGCCGTCTTTGTACACCAGCACGCTTTCGAGAATGTCCGACAAATACCTGCCCCCGGCCCCGGCGTTCATAAAGGCCGCGCCGCCTACGGAACAGGGAATTCCCGCGAGGAACTCCGCCCCCGTCCGCCCGTGCCGTTCGCACGAATCGAGCAGGGCTTTTGCCCGGACGCCCGCCATGGCAAACACGGATTTCCCGATTCCGACCGACCGGAGCCCGTCCGTAAAAATCACGGCGCCCTCGAACATTCCGTCGGAAGGCAGGACATTCGTCATGTTCCCGAGTACGACAAACTTCACTTCTTCCCGCCGGAACACATCGACGAGGAGCAAAAGCTCCGCGAGATTCTCCGGCCAGAAAGCCGCCCTGGCACAGCCGCCGCACCCGATCGAGCAATGGGGCGCAAACAAAAAGGGCGTTTCGCTTCTGATTCCCGCACAATCTTCCCTGAGCAAACGAGTCCAATCGTTCAAAATCTTCTCTCCTCTATTTTAGCATATTTTTTTTGTTTTTGAAAGTGTTTCAAATCGCTTTCAGAAAATTTTTCAGAACTTCCGCACTTCCGCCTTCCTGGACGGATTTTGCCGCGTCGTTTGCGCTTTTGAGTGCGTCCGCCGTCGCAAAAGCGCTGACGGTATATCGCGCGGTGATCCGTTCCAGTTCGTCGGCCAGCGGTTCGTCCGCGCCGTAAATGTCGTAATAGGGGCTCAGCATGCCGATTCCCGTCAGTTTTTTCTGATTTTCTTCCCCCAGCAGGCAATCGAGATACTCCTTGCAGATTTCCCGGTCCCGTTCCTCTTCCGCCAGCACCGCTATATACTGATAGAGATCGGAAAATTCCCCGAGCGGACGGCAGAACACGTTGACGCCCCGGGAAGCAAAGCGGCAGATATCACGCTGCGTCCCCAGCAAGTATTGGTATTTCCCGTTCAGAAAGCGCACATAGGCGGACGTGGATTCCTCCTCGGCAGCATTTCCCAACGAAAACAGCGCCGCCGCCACCCGCGGAAGATTGCCGCCGCCGGCCGAGACGACCGTGTTTTCGGCGGCGACGGCCGAAAAATCCTCTTCCAGCGAAAACAGCGCATACCCGCCCCGGCACCAGGGCACCGCGCGGCATTCCCCGGCGATCGTGCCGCCGGAAAACCCCGGAAAATCCAGCCTCGCACATTTTTCCGCCACAGCGGAAAACCCCGGCCCGAAAGAGAGCATATCGGGGAAATTCCCCTCCGCAAAAGCCGCGGCCGCCCCCTCCGGCGTATAGGAAGAAACCATGACGAAAATGCCCGGGTTCTCCTTTTCATACCCTGCGGCCACGCGGTTGAGAAAGGCCGTGCGGGAACCCTTGCCCCCTTCAAACGTATCGATATTCCACAATCGGACCACTCCCGAAGCCGACTGCGATTCCGACGGCTTGCCCGTTAAAGCGGGAACAGCCCATAACACCGACAATGCGCACAGTATCCCCGCAAGGAGAAAACACACCGCGGTTTCCATAACGCGAAATTTTTTCATGTCCTATTATATGCCCCCGCCCGCGCCGTCATGCCGAACCCTTCCCCTCCGGCGCAAAAACAGTCCCGAAAGCGCTGCCCGGCCCTGTCCTGCCCTCCTGTCCGCCACCTGCCCCGCCGTCCTGTCCGTCGCCTGTCCCGCCGCCCTGTCCTGACGTCCTGTCCGCAGCCTGCCCCGCCGCCCTGTCCACCGGCCCGGCGGACGGTATGCCGGGGCCTCTTTTCCCGGCGCGGCCGAAAAAGGCAAAAACTTTTCCGTTTCTTTCCGATTATTTTCGCAAAAGGTTGACAAAACAGAAAAAAACGGGTATTATATAGCTGATTGAAAAAATAAATCAAGGAGATCGACTTATGAATAAGAAAACCGTAAGAGACGTAGACGTAAAAGGCAAGAGAGTGCTGGTGCGCTGCGATTTCAACGTACCGATGAAGGACGGCGTCATCACCGACGAAAACCGTATCAACGGCGCTCTGCCCACCATTCAGTACCTCATGGACCAGGGCGGCAAAGTCATCCTCTGCTCCCACATGGGCAAACCGCATAACGTGTTCGACGCGAAACTCGAACTCAACAAGAAAGAAAAGGCCAAGATTGCCGCTCTGCCCGAAGCCGAACAGGCCAAAGCGACGGAAGAAGCGCTTGCGAAGGCGAAAAAGGACGTGACCAAACTCACGCTCGCGCCCGTTGCAAAACGTCTGAACGAGCTGCTCGGCGGCAAAGTGACGTTCGCAAAAGACGTCGTCGGCGAGGACGCGAAAGCCAAAGTGGCGGCCTGCAAGGACGGCGAATGCGTCCTGCTGGAAAACCTGCGCTTCCATAAGGGCGAAGAGAAGAAGGATCCCGAGTTCATGAAGGCGCTCGCTTCTTTCTGCGACGTATATGTCAACGACGCATTCGGAACGGCGCACCGCTCTCACGCCTCCACGGCGGGCATCGTCGAAGAGGGTCTGGTCAAGACGGCCGTCTGCGGTTTCCTCATCGAAAAGGAACTCTCCGTCATGGCGGATACGCTGGAAAATCCCCGGCGCCCCTTCGTCGCCATCCTCGGCGGCGCCAAAGTGGCGGACAAACTCAACGTCATCTCCAATCTGCTTGAAAAGTGCGACACGCTGATCATCGGCGGCGGTATGGCTTATACTTTCATCAAAGCGCAGGGCGGCTCCATCGGCACCTCCCTCGTCGACGAAGAGAAAATCGGCTACTGCAAAGAAATGATGGACAAGGCCGCTTCCCTCGGCAAGAAGATCGTTCTTCCCGTGGACTCGGTGGCGGCGAAAGCCTTCCCCGATCCCATCGACGCGCCGATCGATACTGCCGTGGTACCCTCCAATGCGATTCCCGCGGACATGATGGGCCTCGACATCGGCCCCGAAACCCGCAAGCTGTTCGCTTCCGTGGTCGCGGGCGCAAAATCCGTCATCTGGAACGGCCCCATGGGCGTGTTTGAAAATCCCATTCTCGCGGAAGGCACCAAAGCGGTGGCACAGGCCCTTGCGGACGTCTACGGCAAGGCGACCACCATCATCGGCGGCGGCGACAGCGCGGCGGCGGTGCAGCAGCTCGGCTTCGCGGACAAGATGACCCACATCTCCACGGGCGGCGGCGCTTCCCTCGAACTGTTTGAAGGCAAAGTGCTTCCCGGCATCGCCTGCCTCAACGACAAAGACTGAATTTATTCCTCTTACGGCGCGGGGGCGGACAACGGTCCGCCCTCCCCTTCCGTCTGCACGGAAAGAAATCATCGAATAGAAACTATACCGGCGTACAAGCCGAAAAGGAGTCTGAATACCATGAGAAAACCCATCATTGCAGGAAACTGGAAAATGAATAACACCGCCTCCGAGGGCGTAGCGCTCGTCAAGGCGATTGCCCCGCTCGTCAAAAACGCCTCCTGCGACGTCGTCGTCTGCGTGCCCGCCATCGACATTCCCGCCGTCAGCGAAGCGCTGAAAGGCACGAACATCGGCCTGGGTGCCGAAAACGTCCACTATGCGGAAAAAGGCGCTTTCACGGGCGAAATTTCCGCCGCCATGCTCAAAGAATACGGCGTGAAATACGTCATCATCGGCCACAGCGAACGCCGTCAGTATTTCGGCGAGACGGACGAAACGGTGAACAAGAGAACCCTTACCGCCATTGCCGCGGGGCTGACCCCGATCGTCTGCATCGGCGAATCCCTCGAAGAGCGCGAAACGGGCAAAACCGAAGAAGTGCTTGCCAAGCAGATTCATGAGGGTCTGAAAAACATCGACGACATCACCAAAATCGTCATCGCTTACGAGCCGGTCTGGGCGATCGGCACCGGCAAAACCGCCACGGCCGAACAGGCAAACGAGACGATCGGATTCATCCGCAAGACGATCGGCGAAATGTTCTGCCCCAAGTGCGCCGAAGCGTTGCGCATCCAGTACGGCGGCAGCATGAACGCGGGCAACTGCAAGGAACTGATGGCGATGCCCGAAATCGACGGCGGACTCATCGGCGGCGCTTCCCTCAAAGCTCCCGACTTTGCCGCGATCGTAAACTTCGACAAATAAGCGGATTTCCGAGGGGGCGCGGAGGAGATGTAAGCAATTCGTCTCATCCCTGCCCCCTCCCATTTTCAAAAAGACGCTCCGGTATCCATTCCCGGCGGCGTTCAAAAAAGGAGAACACACCATGAAAACACCTTATGCCATTATCATCATGGACGGATACGGCATCAATCTTGACCACCGCGGAAACGCCGTCTGGACGGACGGGAGCAAAAACGTGACCGAGCTCGAAAAAAATTACCCCTCGTCACAGTTGGGCGCCAGCGGCATGTCCGTAGGGCTTCCCGACGGCCAGATGGGGAACTCGGAAGTCGGTCACCTCAACATCGGCGCCGGGCGCATCGTGTATCAGGATCTCACCAAGATCACCAAGGACATCCGCGACGGCTCCTTCTTCAAAAATGCGGAACTGCTGCGCGCCATGGACGCCGCGAAAGAAAACGGCAAAAAACTGCACCTCTTCGGACTGGTTTCCACGGGCGGCGTGCACAGCCATATCGAGCATCTGTTTGCGCTCATTGAAATGGCGAAAAAAGAGGGGCTGGACAACGTATATGTGCACGCGTTCACGGACGGACGGGACGTCGCCCCCACTTCGGGCGCCGAATTCCTCAAAGAATTGCAGGATAAGATGAACGAACTGGGATTCGGCAAAATCGCTTCCGTGTCCGGCAGATATTACGCGATGGACCGGGACAACAACTGGAACCGCGAAGAAAAGGCCTATGACATGCTGACGCTGGGCGAAGGCGAGCACTTTGAAGGAACCGCCGAAGCCGCGGCGAAAGCCTCTTACGAAAAGGGGATCACGGACGAATTCATCCTGCCCACCAACCTGACGGAAAAGGGCAAACCGGTGGCGCTGATCGGCAAGGGCGACAGCATCATCTGCTTCAACTTCCGCCCCGACCGCGCCCGTCAGATCACCCGCATGTTCTCGCAGCCCGTCTTCCCCTTCCGGGATGCCAAAACGGGTGCGACGCTCGGGTTTGAGCGCAAAACGGGCTTTCTCGCCCCCACCTACGTCGGATTTGCGGTGTACGATTCCTCCTTTGAAAACGTGGGCGTCGCGTTCCCGCCCGATGAAATCGACAACACCCTGCCCCAGTATATTTCTTCACTCGGCTTAAAACAGCTCCACATTGCGGAGACGGAAAAGTACGCGCACGTCACCTTCTTCTTCAATGCGAAGCTGGAGGCGCCCGTCGAAGGCGAAACGCGCATCGTCATCCCTTCGCCGAAAGTGGCGACTTATGACCTTCAGCCCGAAATGAGCGCTTATCCCGTGACGGAAAAAGTGCTCGAAGAACTGGACAAGGGAATTTACGACGTACTCATTCTCAACTATGCCAACTGCGACATGGTCGGGCACACGGGAGTGATGGAAGCGGCGACGAAAGCGGTGCATACCGTGGACGAATGCGTCAAACGGGTCACGGACAAGATCCTCTCGATGGGCGGCAGCGCGCTGGTCACGGCCGATCACGGCAACGCCGATCAGATGATCGCCGAAGACGGGGTCACTCCCTTCACCCAGCACACGACCAACCCCGTGCCCGTCATTCTCGTCTCCGAGAAATACAAGAACGCAAAACTGCGCTCGGGCGGAGTGCTCGCCGACCTGGCGCCCACCCTTCTCGACGTGATGGGGCTGCCTCAACCCAAGGAAATGACCGGCAAATCCCTGCTGGTACGCTGACTCCGGCCCGCTGCGGCGGGTTCCGCGCAATCATAAAGTTTTCGGAGAGTCAACCGGACGGAAGAGCGCCGCGGAAGATTCCGCGGCGCTCCCCGACCGATCTAAGCGGGTTTTTTCGATTTTTTTTCAGAAAAGGACGGAAAAACAGTTGCGCTATTTCCGAGAGTATGCTATAATTTATAGGTATCTTGAAAAGAGCGGGTTTTGTTCCGTCAAAAGAAAAAGAAAAAGGATTGAATCAAAGATGTTGGATTTTGTCAATTTACTGGTTCCGGTAGAGAGCGATGCGCTGTATACCCTTTACATGACGCTGAGCGTTACGATGATCGCTCTCATGTGCCTGTCCGCCGTTGCCGCAATCGTACTCGTGCTTTTGCAGCCCGGTAACTCGACGGGTATCGACGCGCTGGGCGGGTCGAGCGAGACGTTCTTCGGCAAAAACAAGGGAAAATCCATCGAAGCGAAAATGAAGAAATGGACGATCGTCTGCTTGGTTGTCCTTGTCATCTTCTCCATCGCTTTCTATATTCTGCAACTCGAATCCCTTTGGACGTAATTTACGGAAACACTCGGCGGCTTTTCCAGGAAAAGCCGCCTTTTTTTTGTCCGCGGCGGCGTCCGGTTCCCCTCTTTCGGGATTTTTTACCCTTTTTCGCAACCTTTCGTCCCCTTTTTACTTTTTTCGCGCCGCCTCATTTTCCGGTTGGCGCAACGCCCGCCCGGCTATGCCCCGTCCCGCGCGCGGACTTATGCCGGCCGTATCCGTGCCGGCGGCTGTCACGGTATGCCCGGCCGACGGGTTTCCCGCCCGGCGCACCGCAAACCGTTGATTCCCTAGCCGGACCCAATTCGGAGGATTGCTTTTGAACGCACAAGAATCACTGTTACAATATTTCAAAGACGGAACGCTTTCCGATTGCACGACCGCAGAAATCTGCCGGGTTCTGAAAATCCCCCGCCGGGAACAAGACCGGCTGGCCGGTCTGCTGGATTCGCTTTGCGACAGCGGGGAGCTTTTCCGCACCAAAGCCGGACGTTACGGTACGCCCGGACAACTGGGACTCATCCGCGGCACCGTCTCGGGCAACGAGCGCGGGTTTGCATTCCTGATCCCCGAGGACCGGACCACCTGTCCCGACGACTTTTTTATTCCCCGCAAGAATCTGCACGGCGCCCTGCACGGCGACACGGTCTGGGCAGAACGGGTATACGGCCGCAGCGACGACGAGGCGGAAGTCGTAAAAATCATTTCCCGCGGCTACGAACGGATTGTCGGCACTTTCTATAAAGACAACCGTTCGGGCTGGCTGCGCCCGGACGAGCGAAAATATTCCGAGGACATCTACATTCCTCTTTCCGACTGTTTCCGCATCCCGGACGGCGTAAAAGCGGTGGCGAAAATCACCGATTATCCCCGCGGCAAAGCCCCGGGCGGGATCATCGAAGAAGTACTGGGCGACGCGGACGATTTCTTCGCCGAAGAACTTTCCCTGATCCGTTCCTTCAATCTCCGCGAAGAATTTCCGGACGGAATCGAACGGGAAGCCGAACGCCAGGCCCGCCGCAGTATCCGGTCGGAGATCGGGAAACGGAAAGACCTGCGCGAGCTCCTCATCGTCACCATCGACGGTGAAGACACCCGCGACATCGACGACGCCGTCTCCCTTGAGCGGACGGAGGACGGGTATTTTCTGGGCGTCCACATCGCGGACGTCTCCCATTACGTCGCTTACCGCTCTTCCCTCGACCGGGAAGCGTTTACCCGCGGCACGTCCGTTTATTTTCCCGATTGCGTGCTGCCCATGCTTCCCCGCGCCCTTTCCAACGGCGCCTGTTCCCTGAACGAAAAGGAAGACCGGCTGACCTTGTCCTGCCTCATGCAGCTCGACAAAAAAGGCGGCGTGAAAGACGCGGAAATCGCGGAAACCGTCATTCGTTCCGCGCACCGCATGACTTACACGCAGGTGCAGAACATTCTGGACGGAGACGAGAAAACCGCTTCGGAATTTTCGGACGTCAAAGACATGGTACTCCTCTTTGCCGAACTGACGAAACTGCTCAAAGCCCGGCGCGAAAAACGCGGCGGCATCAATCTCGATGTCCGCGAGACAAAAATCATGCTGGATGCGGACGGCGAAATCGTTATTCCCGAGCGATCGCATCTGTTCTCCCACGAGATCATCGAACAGTTTATGGTGCTTGCCAACGAGACGGTGGCGGAATACATGCACGCCCTGGAAATGCCCTTCGTCTATCGGATCCACGAAAAACCGGACGAAGAAAAAGCGGCGGCGCTCCGGGAATTTGCCGGAAATCTCGGGCTGAAAGCGCGGTTCGATCCCAAAGACGTCAAACCTTACGAATATCAGAAGCTGTTAAAATCCGCCGAATCGCTGCCCGTAAGTTCCGTGCTCAACCGCGTCCTGCGCCGCTCCATGCAGAAAGCGCGATATTCTCCCGTCAATACGGGGCATTTCGGCCTGGCGAGCCGTTGCTACTGTCACTTTACCTCCCCCATCCGCCGCTATCCCGATCTCTGTATCCACCGCATCATCAAAGAGGTGTTGCACGGAAAGGGAGCGGAGGCGGAAAGAGCTTACGGCGAATTTGTCAACGAAGCGGCGGTACAGTCGTCGGAATGCGAGCGGCGGGCCGCGGAGGCGGAGCGGGAAGTGGACGCTCTGTACGAAACCATGTATATGAGCGAACGGATCGGAAAACAGTACGAAGCGGTAATTTCCGGCGTCACGGATTTCGGCCTGTTTGCGGAACTTCCCAATTCGATCGAAGGCTTTATTCCCATCGAAAGCCTGCCGGGAATTTTTACTTTCATTCCCGAACACTTTCTGCTGAAAGGCGAAAAAGAGAGCTGGGTGCTCGGGGAACGCGTTCTCGTCGAAGTGGATTCGGTGGATTTCGGTCAGCGACGGACCCGCTTCACTCTGCTCGGCCGTACCCCCCGCTAACAACGTGAACGCAACCCTGCTGCCGGGAAAAGGAGAAAAATCATGAAAATCATCGCCATCAACAAATCGGCGTCGTTTGAATATTTTATCGAAGAAAAATATGAAGCGGGCATCGTCCTGGAAGGCAACGAAATCAAATCCCTCCGCGCAGGCGCCGTGAATATGAACGACAGTTTCTGCATGCTTCGCGGCGGTGAAGTCTGCGTCAAGAATATGCACATCGCCCTCTACGACAAATCGGACGCTTTCAGCACCAAAGACACCCGCCGGGACAGGCGCCTTTTGCTGCACAAAGGCGAAATCGCCAAAATTGCCGGCAAAATCAACCGACAGGGCTATACGCTGGTCCCTCTGAAACTGTATTTCAAGGATTCCCTCGTAAAAATAGAAGTGGCCCTCTGCAAAGGCAAACACACTTACGACAAAAAGCGCTCGATCGCCGAACGGGATATCCGCCGGGAAACGGACCGCGCGGT